>NZ_JAEQDE010000052.1:0-108675 GCF_020737865.1 Microcoleus sp. PH2017_35_SFW_U_B | reverse complement strand
TGGGGCGACTCGATACAGAAAAAACTTATCTTTAACCAAGCTTGAATATATTGATCGCTCCTGCTCTTGGTTGGCAATCAATTATTCAGCAAGCCCTACTTAACAGCTATTCGGAAACCCGAATTATATAACAATCAGCATAAAAACATCAGTAGAACACCATAACAATGGTGATTGCTAACAACCTTTCGCTCAGAGGTTTTGCACTGAAAATACCATCTCAGCCAAGATATTTTTCAGTTTTTCTGAATTGAAAAAAGCCAGATATTGAGTTGTGAATGATGGAGGCATCAACTCTAACAAGGTTTGATTCCCATCAACTGTCAACTGTCAACTGTCAACTGTCAACTGTCAACTGTCAACTGTCAACTGTCAACTGTCAACTGCTATAATATGCACTCGAACAAGCTATTTAACCGCACGCGCTGGCAACTCGCAGGTTGGTATGCGATCGTGATAGGTCTGTTGTTAGGTATCTGCGGTGTTGCAGCATATCAGGTTTTGTTTCACACCCAGCGATATATCCTCCAGCAAAAACTACAGGACTTAGCCGGAACGCTGCATGACAGTATCGAACCTGAATTACAACAACCGGGACAGATTTCATCCAGCTTGAAAACTATTTTGCCCGGTTTGTGTTTATCGAATGAAAACTGTTATTTTTCAAGCAATGACGGCGCGCGACATACTGCTAGAGTGTTTCAGCAGGAGGGCTATTATCTCCGCTTTTTAAACGAATCTGGACGTGTTTTGGCGACGAGTGGAGAGCAGCCAAATGTATTAAAACGTTTTGCGCCAAAGGAGTTTTGGCAGGTTCTGAATTGTTCTAAGGGCGATCGCTTTTATCAAATTTCTCTATTACTGAGAACAAACGGCGGCTTGCCTTGGGGTTATCTGCAAATTGGGCGATCGCTCAAAGAATGGGATGCTTATCTTAACACTTTGCGACTGTTCCTGTTTTTAGGCTTACCTTTTGCGATGCTGTTAGTGGGAGGAGCGAGTTGGTGGTTAGCGGGAGTAGCGATGCAACCAATTTATCAGTCCTATCGCCAGATGCAACAATTCACCTCCGATGCTGCTCATGAATTGCGAACGCCTCTCGCTGTGATCCAGAGTACAGTTGAGGATACTCGTCTTGCTGAAGACTTACCAGAGGTTAATCAAAACCTGGATATTATCGAACGACAAAACATCCGTCTCTCCAGGTTAGTCAAAGATTTACTGTTCATTTGTCGCATTGAACAACAACAGATTTCGACTCAATTGCAGCCTTGCTCTCTCAACGATCTGATCGGCGATTTAGTAGAGGAACTTGCAGGTTTGGCAATGATAGCTGATGTACATTTGAAGTTAGAAATTCGTGCCTCACAAGCCACTATGATTCTTGGGGATGAAGTCCAACTTTACCGTATGGTAACGAACTTAATTACCAACGCCATTCACTACACTCCCCCAGGAGGACTAATCTTTGCCATCCTCGATCGCACTGACAAGGAAGCCCTAATTCAAGTTCAAGATACGGGTGTTGGTATCGCTCCAGCCGAACAAACGCGAATTTTCGATCGTTTCTATCGAGTCCAGAGCGATCGATCTAGAGCCACAGGAGGGGCAGGATTAGGGCTATCGATTGCGAGTGCGATCGTAGTGGCTCATCAAGGCAGCATTCAAGTTGAGAGCGAGTTGGGCAAAGGCAGTACATTTACAATCCGTCTGCCGCTTAATTGAGAACAATTTAGATGCGGGAAAACTTACTAACTATGAGAAGTTCGGGATCGAGTGGTTAAACCGATCGTTGGAGTATAGAAACGAAGTCTCTACAGAATCTTAGCCACTTTAGCCTCATCGAGTGTCAACGGGGGGGCGATCGAGCTAAACTGAGAATTGAGGCAAACTTCGATGAAAAGTTTACCACGAGAGATAAATGGTGCTTTGGGCTTCATGAGAGCGAGGTTTGCGGGATACCGCCTTCACAGTCAGTAATGACGGTGTTCCTATCGCTACACAATCCGGGAAATTCCCGTATTGTGTCCCGTAAATGTATCTGTTCTCAAACTTCTTGGAAAAAATTGTTTTACCTAGAAGTGGGTCAAGCCCACTTTTTTTGTTGCATTAGTCGCAGGAAAAGAACTCAGGGCATCAGACTTGCGAGTTTAGGACTGATCCAGTAGGAGCAATCTTCCGGTGGTTCCCCCTTACCCCATATCTTGCCTAAGTCCTCAAGTTGAACCCGTGTCCGAGTTCAGGAGTTTTAGTTTAAGTATTCGATATGACTCATCCCCTAATCCCACAAATCATTGACTTAGCTACCCCCGTTGCAGAAACACTGGGATTGGAAGTAGTGGGAGCAGTGTTTCACACCAACCAAAATCCTCCCGTCTTGCGGGTAGACATCCGTAACCTCCAGCAAGACACCGGTTTAGCCGACTGCGAGCGGATGAGTACAGCCCTGGAAGTCGAGTTAGAGGCATCCGACATCATCCCCGACGCCTACGTGCTAGAGATTTCCAGTCCCGGAATATCCCGATTGCTCAGCAGCGATCGAGAATTCATTACTTTTAAAGGTTTCCCCGTCACACTCACAGCCACCGAACCCGACTCGCGAATCAAAGAGTGGAAAGGACTACTTGTGGGCAGGGATGAAACAACGGTTTATCTCAATCTAAAAGGGCGACAGGTTAAAATTCCCCGCCCTCAGATTGTCAAAGTTGAACTAGACGAAGGTAAGGAGTAAAAAAGGGGAATTTTGAATTTTGAGTTGTAGGGGCCGTACCCCCGTGTCTGCCCGATTTGAGTTTTGAGATTGCCTCGCAGGAAGCTAAAAATGCTTCGCTGCGAGTTAATTTTTAAGAATCACATCTTTAGCCACAGGGTTGAAGTAGAACAACCAATAAATTGTTGCAGCACCCAGATACCCTAATGCTATCTTTGTAACTCATCAATCATCAGTTATCACTTTTTTCAACAATTACCGACTGTCAATTACCAATCATCTATTTCCGATCGCAAGTTACGTATTGTCACATCAAAAAAAGGAGTGTTTTATATGTCAATGGTTCCCCTGCGCGGACTCAAAGAAATGATCGAAGGTATTAGCAAAGAGCGAAATTTACCCAAACACGCCGTCCAAGCAGCATTGCGAGAAGCCCTGCTTAAAGGATACGAACGCTACCGCCGCACCCAAAAACTCGACCACTTCAGCGAAGAATACTTCGACAATTTTGATGTAGAATTAGACGCAGAACAAGAAGGTTTTCGCGTTTTAGCTAACAAAACTATTGTCGAAGAAGTCGTCAATCCCGATCACGAAATAGCACTTTCTGAAGTACAAGAAGTAGCCACAGAAGCTCAGCCTGGGAGCATCGTACTCGTAGATGTAACACCCGATCAAAAAGAATTTGGTCGCATGGCAGCCATCCAGACCAAACAAGTCCTGGCTCAAAAACTGCGCGACCAACAGCGCAAAATGATTCAAGAAGAGTTTAAAGATTTAGAAGAAACTGTTCTTCAAGCAAGAGTGCTCAGGTTTGAGAGGCAGTCGGTAATTTTGGCAGTTACCAGCAGCTTCGGTCAGCCGGAAGTAGATGCCGAACTCCCCAAACGCGAACAGTTGCCTAACGACAATTACCGTGCGAACGCTACATTCAAGGTTTATCTCAAAAAAGTAGGCGAAGGTTCTACTAGAGGGCCGCAGTTACTTGTTTCTAGAGCAGACGCCGGTTTGGTGGTTTACCTGTTTGCTAACGAAGTACCAGAAATAGAAGATGGGGTGGTGAGGATTGTCGCCGTAGCTAGGGAGGCAAATCCGCCCTCCCGGCACGTCGGCCCTCGGACTAAAATAGCAGTAGATACTCTCGATCGCGATGTAGACCCCGTAGGAGCCTGCATCGGGGCGCGGGGATCGCGAATTCAGGTAGTAGTCAACGAATTGCGCGGCGAAAAAATAGACGTGATCCGCTGGTCTCCAGATCCTGCAACCTATATTGCTAACGCTCTGAGTCCAGCTAGAGTAGATGAAGTGCGTTTGGTTGCCCCAGAAGGGAGGCGCGCTCACATTTTGGTCGCGGAAGACCAACTGAGTCTTGCCATTGGTAAAGAAGGTCAGAACGTCCGCCTCGCAGCCCGCCTGACCGGTTGGAAAATCGATATCAAAGATATTGCTAAGTACGATCGCGACGCCGAAGACAGCAAACTGGCAGCAGAAGCAAGCAGGCTCGAAGAACTAGCAGGCGACGACTACGACGAAGAGGAAGGATCCGGCTACGACGGCGACGAGGAAACGGCAGAATTTGAGCAAGAGGAGCCAGCCACGGACGAAACCGCAGCCACAGTCTAAACACTGTGACATTCACTTTTATGTTTCTGGCACGGGAGACAAGGAGGACAATTCCCCTATTCCCCCCTCTCCCACTCTCTCAACTCTCCCCGAATCACTAGAAATGAAACCGAACTACCGGTGTTGCACAAGTTGTCGAAAAATAGCTCCTAAGGAAGCTTTTTGGCGAGTAGTCAGGCTCTATCCTTCTCATCAGGTACAATTAGATCGCGGCCTCGGTCGTTCCGCTTACCTTTGTCCGGCGAGCCAATGCCTCAAAGCAGCTCAGAAAAAAAATCGACTTGGGCGATCGCTCAAAGCGCCTGTGTCTGACGAACTGTACCAAACACTTTGGCAGCGTTTAGCCACATCTGACTGTACATCTGACTCGGAATCGATCGGGCACCAAACCGACAATAGTTCGGCCTCGACTGTATAAACCCTCTTGGCAGCCCTACCAGTAATTACCGGTAGCGCCAGCTCTAAAACCCCGATCCGATCTGCCCACCAGTCTGGAAAGATTTGTGTCAGATTAGATAAGGGTAGGGTACTAGCAGAGGTATCCTCAAGGTGGAAAGACAAACTTTAAAGATTGATTTGTGGCAGTTGCCAAAATTCAGACTTGACAGTTCTCGCTTTCCCAAAAAAAACTTGAGAATTCTCCAACCGCAGACTTCAGCGAATTGCATCTTTTAGATAAAATTGCTGAGCGAGTACCAAAACCCCGATTCTTGACACTGAATCAATCACAGCGAATGATGTCGTCATTAGAACAAAAAATCAAAATGTAAAAACTGGTTGGCACAAAAGAGGGCAGAGTGGATGAACAACGGCAAAGTAAGAATTTACGAATTATCACGGGAACTAAATTTGGATAATAAAGACATCTTGGCAGTTTGCGAGCGGCTCAATATTTCAGTAAAGAGCCACAGCAGCACAATTACAGAATCTGAAGCAGAGCGCATTCGCAAAACGGCGGAAAAATACGTAGCCAGCCACTCTACCCCCGGCAAGCCAGCTCCCCCCGAAAGAGCAGCAGCGCCATCTAGAGAATCTGGCCCTCATCCTAACGACCAACAAAAAAAGCAGCAAATTTTAGAAATACGCAGTCCAAAAGTACGGCCGGCTGGTGCTTCGTCCCAGCCCGCAGGCAACGAGGAGCAAAAAAACCAGCCAGGGGCCACCGTGGCCACTCCTCCCAAATCGCCAGCCTCTCAACAACTCCAGCCTCCAGCTAAACCAAATATCAATCGACCTGTACTCTCGAAGCCAAATGTCGCTGGAGCGGCGGCAGCTTCAGAAACAAGCTCGGAAACTGTAGGTGCGATCGCCCCGGAAACAAGCTCCCAGGCTCAAGCACCTGCGACACCTCAACCGCCGTCAGAAAAGGCTCCAGAACGCACCCCCCGCCCGCCGGTCGCCCCTCCAGCGCCGCCAGCAGGGGCAAAACTCACGTCGCCACCAGTCAGAGCGGCGTCCGAGCAGGCTGGCCGCAACCCACAAACTCTGGGAAACAAGCCGGTACTGAAACTGGCCAGAACCGATCAAGACCAATCAGAACAGGGAGAAACTCTGGAAGCGCCGGCGAAACCGAGCCGCCCCAGCAGACCTGCACCATCCGGTAGCGACGCTCAAAGACCTCGCCCAGGTGCTGGTGGGCCAGTGAAAACAGCACTTGCCGATCGACCGCAGCAGGGCGGCCCGCGCCGGAGCCTTGCCCCCGCAACGTCAGCCGCTGGGTTGCGTAGCCGGGGCGGTGACATTTCTGCCACCGGAGAAGACGCAGACGATGACGGAGACGATACGTCGTTGTTGCTGGATACTCTTCTCCTTCCCAAGCCGACTCTGCCAAAGCCAGCCAAAAAGACACAGGTCATTTGGGAAGAAGATGATGACGAAAACTCAGATGCTGCCAAAGCTGCCAAAGCAGCCAAGGCCAAAAATCGTCGCCTCAAACCCATAGACGAGGATGACGATGACTTAGAAAATGGCTTGGATATGCCAGCACCAGTCACCGTCAGCCTGTCTCTAGCCCGCCCAGCTAAGGCGAAGACACAAGCAGCACCCAAGTCAACACCAACTCCGGGCGCACCCGGTAGCAGCGGCAAAAATAAGAGACCGGGCCCTTCTCACGATAAAAGCTCTTCTGGTTCTTCCGGGGGACGCGGCAACCGGGGCAAAACAGCCGAAGCTAAGGTAGAACGTCCAGAAAAGCTGCTGCTGAGCAGACCGATGACCGTTCAAGAACTAGCAGTTACCTTGGCTGTTCCCGAAACCGAAATTATTAAGAGGCTGTTCTCTAAAGGTATTGCGGTCAACATTACCGAAACCCTGGACATTCCAGCGGTGAGAATGGTAGCCGAAGAAATGGGCGTAGAGGTAGAAACCCCAGAAATAGAAGAGCCAGCTACCAAAATCATCGAGATGATCGATGAGGCAGATTTGGAATACCTCCAGCGCCGTCCGCCAGTGGTAACGATTATGGGCCACGTGGATCACGGCAAAACTACTTTGCTAGACTCGATCCGCAAAACCAAGGTCGCTCAGGGAGAAGCTGGGGGTATTACCCAGCACATCGGTGCTTACCACGTGGATGTGGTACACGAAGGCAAGAGCCAGCAGGTGGTATTTTTGGATACGCCCGGTCACGAAGCCTTTACAGCTATGCGGGCTCGCGGTACGCGGGTGACAGACATTGCCATCTTGGTGGTGGCGGCGGACGACGGCGTGCGACCCCAGACAATTGAAGCTATCAGCCACGCGAAAGCGGCGAAAGTGCCAATTGTCGTGGCTATCAATAAAGTTGACAAGGAGGGCGCTCAGCCGGAACGGGTGAAGCAAGAGCTTACTGAGTACGGCTTGGTCGCAGATGACTGGGGCGGCGATGTGACGATGGTTCCAGTCAGCGCTATCCGAGGGGAAAACCTCGATACGCTGTTGGAAATGATTCTGACAGTCGCGGAAATGGAAGACCTCAACGCTAACCCGAACCGAGCGGCTAAGGGTACTGTAATTGAAGCTCACCTCGACAAGGCAAGGGGGCCAGTGGCAACTCTGCTGGTGCAAAATGGCACGCTGCGAGTGGGCGATATTGTGGTCGCAGGCTCTGCTCTGGGCAAGGTGCGGGCGATGATCGACGATCGCGGCGATCGCGTAGACCAAGCAAGTCCATCCTTCGCTGTGGAAGTGCTGGGGCTGCGGGAAGTACCGCAAGCTGGAGATGAGTTTGATGTCTTCGCTAACGAAAAAGAAGCAGCGGCGATCGCCAGCGGAAGAGCTACATCCCAAAGAGATTCGCGTCTACTTCAAGGTGGTCGGATCAGCCTCAGTGGCTTCTCTCAACAAGCTAAGGAAGGCGTTCTTAAGGAACTCAACTTGATCTTGAAGGCAGATGTCCAAGGCTCCCTGGAAGCCATTGTCGGTTCTCTGACCCAACTTCCTCAAAAAGAAGTTCAACTCCGATTGCTGCTATCTGCTCCTGGGGAAATCACAGAAACGGATATTGACCTGGCCTCCGCTAGTAATGCTGTGATTATCGGGTTCAATACTACTCTCGCCACCGGCGCTCGCCAAGCAGCCGACCAAGCGGGCGTAGACGTGCGGGAATACAGCATCATCTACAAACTCTTGGATGATATTCAAGGGGCGATGGAAGGACTGCTGGAACCCGAACTGGTGGAAGAACCTCTGGGTAAGGTGGAAGTGCGCGCTGTCTTCGCGATCGGTCGCGGGGCTGTGGCTGGATGCTACGTACTCGAAGGCAAGGTCATCCGCAACTGTAAGGTGCGGGTGCGCCGGGGCAACAATGTCGTTTACGAAGGTGTCCTTGACTCCCTCAAACGGATGAAGGAAGATGCCAAGGAAGTCAATACTGGCTATGAATGCGGTATTTCCTTGAGCGGGTTTAGCGACTGGGCGGAAGGCGATATTATTGAAGCCTACCGGATGGTTACTAAGCGCCGCACGCTATCTCAATAGTTTTGAGTTGTGAGTGTTGAGTTGGAAGAGAATTTTTGAGTGAAGGCAACTTGCATTGCCGATCGCTCCCAACTATTCTCTTCACTCAATACTCCCAAACTCATCGGACAGTTGACAGTTGACAGTTGACAGTTGGCAGTTGGCAGTTGGCAGTTGGCCGTTGGCAGTTGGCAGAATGAAATTCCTAATCGTCTTTACCCTTGCTGAAAATTCAAAATTTGCTCGCTCAAATAAGAATTACCGAAAGAAACCCGATTTCTGCTCGTAAGTCCTCGGTTTGATCGCTAAATATTTACTCCTCGCACCGGGTTTTAGAGTCAAGAGTGCGTCCAAGAATCTCAAAATTCAAAAGTCAAAACTCATATAGCAGTTCGATCGAAAAATGAGGTACGCTTGGGGTTTTCGGTAATCAGTAATCGGTAATCACCGAAAAGCTTGCGGTTCAAAAGCTGGTGCCGTGCCAATTACCAATTACCAATTACTAATTACCAATTACCAGACATACCTCATCTATTTTAGAAAGGCTATCATTCATAACTAATAATTAATTAAAGTGCGTTCTTTTTGGTCAGATCCTTTCTTGTGGATTCACCTTTCTGGGGTGGCTGCATTGCCGCTTTTCCTGGGACTGTGCTTGCTGGGACTCGCAGTGGGTTCTCCCACGCTCTCTGTCTGGTTAGAAGTGTTTTTAGTGGCTGTAGCAGGTATTGTTCCTGTGCTGTGGATGCAGTGGTTCCGCCCTTTTTACATTTTTAGTATTTTAGTCGTGGCCGTGAAACCGCAGAATTTAACTTCTGTGCAGCAGCAGATGCTGACTCGGTTTAAAACTAAATTAAATCAAGGAATTGCTCTTTTTATCGCTGTTTTGCTGGCAGTAATTTTGTGGCAGCTATATCGATTTGCTCCCCTTGCTGCTGGGGTGGCTCCCTTTCCTCCTTCCTGGCGGTGGGCTGGGTTGTTGTTGGCAGTTGCTGCTTTTTTAGCTAGCAATTTGTTTTTGCAGGTGTCTGCTAGTGTGATGGCTGTTTTGCTGACGCCGGAATCAGAATTTGCAGCGACAAAGCCTCATGTATTAGAAAACATTAGGCAGGATTTTACGATCGCACCTTGGCAAGTCGATCGACTTTTGCCAGCTTTTGCGGGCGAGACAACTGTCACTCCGGCTGCACCCGCAGAGTCAATGCCACCAGCAGAAGGCATCAAGAATGCGTCATCCAGCAGTACAGTCAACTCAGAACCTGCGGACACCAACGGCCCTACATCCCTAACCCAACAGTCGATCGAAAAGTGAAATAAAAAATTAATATCGACATAATTGTAGTTTAAGCTACTTTATTTGCGACAGATGTATGCAGTAAAAAAAATAGGTAATGCTCCGGCTCAGATAAAGATTATTAATACTCTTAATATTTAATATTTAATCGCAGGTTGTGGCTATTTTATATTGGCTATTTGGAGAAAAGAATCTATAATAGAGAGAGTCAAGGTAAGCTTTCAATCCTTACAGGGAATTCAAACAGAGGTATAACAATATGGCGAATTATCTACCGATCGCACAAGAACCTCAAGCCGCAGAGCCGATCGAGCTGTGCGAAGATTCTGAAATCTGGGGCAGCCTCAAATCCGCGATCGGGGCAAGTTCAGGGTTTCAACGCTGGCAGCTAGAACTCAATTTTGAGAGTCAACAGCAAAATTTCACCATCGATCAGCAGGTTCGATCCTATCTGCGGGAAACTTTAGAAACTTTGGCTTACTGAGCGTAGCAAAACCAGAGATTGTCATAGTTTGTGAAATTCAACGTCAAATTCCGCCCTATCCCCTCCAATATGCTATGGGAGTTAACTCTCAACTTCGGAGTTCAAATTGCAGGGGAGAGTATTTCTCCTACATAAGATTTATCTCAAGCGAACCAGAGTAAAGGGAAATCGGCAAATGCTTCGTTGTAACGCTGCCAAATTTGCTTCCGGCGCTGCAATTAGGGGGCGACTTGTTTGAGTTGATGAATGCCGATCGCAGCTTGCAGATCCATCATATTGTATTTAAAACCGATTTCCACCACTTGATAGTGCTTGTAACCCGAGTCGCCGAAGCGATTCCAAGCATCTTTGCTCATACCGTGCAGCGCTAAAATTTTCAGCCTGTTAGCGTCTTCTTGACGGCGGGCGAGAATCATGCCTCCTTCACCCGTGGTGATGTTTTTGGTGACATAAAAGCTGAAGCATCCAAAGTCACCAAATGTGCCTGCTTTCTTTCCCTTGTACTCTGTTTCGATCGCGTGAGCGCAGTCTTCAATCAACTTCAAATTGTGACGGCTAGCAATCTCACACAGCGCATCCATATCGCAGGGACAACCGGCGAAGTGAACCGGTAAAATTGCTTTAATTCTCGAAGTTATTTTAGCTTCGACTTCAGCCGGGTTAATATTCATTGTCACCGGATCTACATCTGCCAGTATCGGTGTTGCTCCGGGGTGGACGATCGCATTAACTGTAGCGCAAAAAGTCATCGGAGTAGTAATGACTTAATCCCCGGGTTTTACCGAAGCAGCGAGGATGCTCAAGTGCAGTGCCACCGTACAAGAGTTGACTGCGATCGCGTGTTCGGAATCCTTGTAAGCTTTGAAGCCATTTTGAAAAGTCATGACTTTCGGGCCTGTACCCAACCAACCTGTTTTCATGGTTGAGACCACTTCTTGAATTTCCGCATCTTCGATCGCCGGAGCGCCAAAAACCAAGAAACGGTCTTTTGAACGAATAGGATTGTTATTCATGTTGGTAGTTTTATTCAATTAAGTAAATAGAGCTGATGGAGTGAAACTCTACTACCCTGAAATTTTCGATGACCCTAAAAATTGTGATTTTATTTGATTTGAGATGCTGTCAATTAATCCTGTTTCTTAACCCTGTGTATCTTTAACTTGTTTAGTCAAGAATTTTAGGGAATTCGTTGCCTAATAACACCTGTCATAGCACGAGATTAAATGACAGGCTGTTTTTCTGCAAGTCCCTAACTTTGATATGATTGCTCTATCCTAAGCCACATAATCTGCTATGTCCTTGACAGTTGACAGTTGACAGTTGACAGTTTGAGAGCGACCTCTACCCTTAAGTCCGAGGATTGGAGTAATGAATAGTCTGATTTTCATTTCTCCCTCAAAGGCTTGGGGCTTTCAACCAATTCTTTCTGGTAAAAGGTCTTGCCTGCATTTTTTTGCGAAATATTCCTTAACGAATAAACAGTTATACGGAGAGTATATTCATTTTTTTAGTAAACTATCGAACATCGATTCCGAGACTTCTTTGAGAGTCAAGTTCTACAGTTTTAAATTTGAGATTTGAGAATTGGGAATGACTGATTCTCGTCATGTTGGGAGTTTGCCAGCAGTTACATTGTTTTACAGTCGGGTTAAAAATCAGGCAAGTTTTGCACAAATCTAGTGTGACTGCGCTGTAATTTATGTAGCTTTAGAAAAATTGTGCGATCGCACAAATCAACCGCTGCTCACAAAATCCCCTACAATCTAGGCAGGCGAATCTTGTTTAAAATGTCTTGCAGCCGTTCTGAAGCGCCACCAAATTGTTCAGACAAAGCTACAAGTTTGCCGTAAGCTTCAACTAAGCGATCGCCCTCAACATTAACCTCTGGAGCAGGATAATTCTTCATCGCTTCCAGCAGCGTAATCTCGTTATCATTAGTTGCCGACAGCACCAAGGCCTCGCGCAAAGCTTCTCGATTTGCTTTCCCAGAAGGAGTGCGAATTACCTGACCCACTTCATCGAGAATTATTTCCCCAACTTTACTGTTGAGCGTCCGATCCAACAAGCTTTGACTAACTTTCACCGGTCTCATCAGACTGCGGCGAACCACTTCCGGGTCTTTTTTTGCCTTTCCCAGCAGCATTTCTAACCCGGGTGACATTTTCCCAGTTTCTGCAAAAATTTCTAATTCGCTGACTGGTAAAGTCATTCGGATCGCACTGTATTTTAGCACTACCTTTTCGGCCGCCGCCGCCACACTGCTGTAAAGTACGATTCCCACACCTGCGGCTAAAAATAACGTCCACCGCCCTTTGCAAAATGACTTGCTCATAGTAAAATATTCCAACTTTTTTGTCTAATTAGACTTTGACACATTTGGCAATCACCCGCTCCTAGCAAAATACCCAACGCCAACTCTTCTATCAGTGAAGGCTGGCGCTGGGCTTAAATTTATTTAATATATTTAGGGTCTTTATGAAAGCTGACCCCAATTGAACGAGTTAGAAGCGGTTTATGATTAGGATCTTTAAATTTGCTGACCCCAATTGAACCCACCTACCTATAATGACAGGGATCGATCGCAAACCAGGGTTTCGTAATACTTTCTTTATAATTATAACTTTTCCTTGCCTCAGATATCTTTTTGTGTAGATTTGTAAACCTTTGTTACTTCGACTTGGGCGATCGTGCTGCGGCGCGTTGCTCCAGGCGAAACAGGAACACCATCAGAGCCACGACTCCGACTTGGAGGGCAAAATTGGGTAAAGCAGAGCCAATTTCCCGGCCCGAGGCAATTTTCGCGAGGAAAACTACACCGCCGATAAAGCCCGAAGCGCCACAAGCTACGTACACAAACTGTCGCAGAGGCCGGTAGGGAGTGGCCATTTCTGCGGTTAAACGCTCGTATTGTTGGCGGCTGAGGTTGCGCGGGTTTTTTGGGATGTAAGGGCGATCGTCAGAATTTGGGGCTGCCATAAATTTAGAGAATAGGTGAATTAGGATACTTGACAAAAAACTCGGTTGCAGGTATAATTATATGCTGCAAAATACTGCCCAAAAACCAAATTTTTGTGACTGGTGTGTCAGTCCAATGAATATTAGGTAGGGTACAACAAATATCTCACAAGTTCCGGAATAAATCATCGCTGAATCAACATCACAACTGTCTGCAAACAGCCGACAAAAACGCCCAAAATCCCTCCTAAATTGACAATTCCCTGCAACTCGCTTTTGACAATTCCCTGAATTGCTAGCTCCAACTCTTCGGGAGAAGTGCCTTTTACTCGATCGATAATTACCTGGTCGATATTCAAAATCGGGATAGCCTGAGCTACAATATTTTCTAAATCCCGCTCTAGATAGCGATCTAACACCAAAGCCAGTTCTTTGCTCACAATTTCTAGGGAAGCGCTCATCACCGCTGAAGTTTGCAATCGATTGAGAATCAACCGCGAAATATTTTCCCAGTCAATAGATTTGCTCAACCCGTCAAGTACCTCTGTACCCCGCTCCTGAACGTAGCTGCGAACACTGTCGCGCATAGTTTTTCGCAATTGTCTCACCGTCGAAACCGGTAAGTTTTGCATCGACAAATTTTGCAGCCATTCCTGAAGTCGCCCGCGAATTCCCAAGGAAACCGTTAACTCTGCTAGCCGCTGATTTGTGACTTGTCTGTCATCCAGACAAAAAGTCCGCAGCCGAGTTAAAGTGTTACGCAAACCAAACAAATTGGCTACTACCCAATAAGTGCCGCTGGTTTTTTCTCGAAATCCTTCGTCGATGATCGAAATATTGCGATCGGTCAAAAAGTCAATCAAAGCCTGCCGCAGCACTTCTGGCGGTATTACTACCTGCAACAGCCAATCAGACAACTGACCAGCTTGAGAGTCAGTTAGCTGAATTTCCAGCAAAACTTGGTCAAAAATTTGATTTAGCTGAGCTTCTAAAAAATCTTCCCGGCGCGCCAAAACTTTGAGAATTCGCGGCACAGATTCCCCGAGCAAGTCTCGCAGAATGTTAGCAAGAATTTTAGCAGTTTTTTGCTCTGTGTCTGCCTTTACTTGATCCAGGGCCAACTGCAACAGCCAGAGAATTACTGACTGCATCCGCTCAGTTTGAAGGAGGCGGCGCGCCAAGTTTTGCAGTTCCTGCGGCGTCAGCAGCGAACCCATGATTGTGTCGGAAATTCGCTTAGCCAAGCGCTCTTGGTTGCGGGGAATCAAGCCGGGAGTGAAAGGCAACTGCCGCCCTTTGATGTAAATAGCTCGATAGGGGCGGAACAGCATTTTGATAGCTATATCGTTAGTGAAATAGCCAATAATTCCTCCCACTACAGGCGGGGCTAACAACAGCCAAAGTTCAGAGGGATTCATCAATTATTGGGAAATTGGGAATTGGGCATGGGGCATTGGTTATTAGTTATTAGTTATTAGTTATTAGTTATTGGTTATCGGTTATTGGAAAATGGAACAACAAGTAACAAGTAACAAGTAACAAATAACTAATAGCAACTGTCAACTGTCAACTGTCAACTGTCAACTGACTAACACCAATACTCCCATCATAGCTCCGGCAATGGGATAGTGGGTGGCGGTGGCAAATCCGGCTTGGCGGGCGATCGCGACTTGCTGCTCGCCGATCGGGAATTTTTCTAAACTAGGATTAATGTAGGCATATTCTTGAGTCATGCCAAATTGCTGAGCAATGGGAACCACGAGAGTATCTAGATAAAACTGCTGAAAGCTCCGCATCAGGGAATTGCTGGGGCGGTGGAGGTCGAGAATAGCAGCCTTTGCGCCCGGTTTGAGGACGCGGTGCAATTCCTGAAGACTGCGGGGGATATCCGTCACGTTACGCAAGCCGTAACCCATGGTGGCGCAGTCGAAGTAATTGTCGGCAAAAGGCAAGTCTAGGGCGTCAGCTTCTACCCAGGTAATGGGACTTGCAGGAGTGAGAAAAGGTCGATCGCGCTTACCTGCAACGGCCAATTGTTCAGCAGAAAAATCTACTCCAAATACCGAACCGGTAGGCCCTGCTTGTTTTGCCAGCAGCAAAGCTATATCGCCGCTGCCGCAGCACAAGTCTAAACAAGTATTTCCGGGGCCCGCACAGCTCCATTGCACCGTCATTTGCTTCCAAATCCGGTGCTGCCCCAAGCTTAACCAGTCGTTCAATTGGTTGTAAACTGGTGCAATTCGATTAAATATAGTTTTAATTTCTTCTGCGTTATTAGTCATTTGTGATTAGTTATTAGTTATTGGTTATTTGTGATTAGTTATTAGTTATTAGTTATTTGTTTGTTACGAATGACTGTTGACTGTTGACTACTAACAACTGACCACTGCTTTCCTAACAACTGTCAACTGTCAACTGTCAACTGTCAACTAATTAATCACCCTGAAAACTCGTCAATACCAAAGCAACTTGTTGAGCGGCGAGGTGAACTGTTGTGAGTTCGTCGGGGCGCAGGGAACAAGGTTGCTTCCACTGAAGGGATATCAGGGCGATCGATCGACCTTTGTGAATCACCGGAACAGCCAAGTGAGCTTGAATGCCCGATTTTTGGTAGTGTGGCAGACTCGCTAGGGCTGCGTCGCTGGCAATATTCACAGCACCCTGAATAGCTTGAGAGGAAATCGCTTCTAGAACCAGAGGGTCATCTGCCAGCCAATTTTCCACAGTTTTACCGCTGGTGTGAGTGCCTTGAGCCGGCATTAAAGCAGTGCCTTCGACCAGTTGCAAAATGCAAATATCAGCCAAAAAATTATCGCTCACAGCAATAGCAATTGGGTCTAAAGTTGCTTCCAGACTCGGATAATCCACAGCGGTTTGCATGATGGTTGCTAACAGTTGTATTTGATTTTGGGCGCGATGCAATTCCTCAGTCCGCTGCTTGAGAACTTCATAAGTCTCGGCCGCCTTTTGCACCACCATTTTCAATTCGTTCGGGTCCCAAGGCTTGGTGATATACTTGTAAACCTGTCCGGAGTTAATCGCATCCACCAAGTCTTCAATATCCGTAAAACCAGTCAAGATAATTCTGACCGTATTCGGAAACTGCGGCACGGTTTTGCTGAGAAATTCCGTTCCCTTCATTTCTGGCATCCGCTGGTCGGAAATGATGACGGCGACCTCGCCCTCAATGGCGAGGACTTCCAAGGCGCGAATCCCGCTCTCAGCTTTGAGCACGTTAAAATCTCGTCGAAAAGTGCGGTAGAGTAAATCCAGATTGTCTGGTTCATCGTCTACTACCAGCATTTTGGGTTTTTTTGGTCGGTGTAGTGTCATGAGCTGGCGTTTAATTTGATCGAGCTCTGGAATGGCATTATCCATAACAATACGATAAACTCCCCTTTGTAAATTTAGGCGAGCAACTATTCTGTAACAATAGTCTCATAACTCCCTTACCATAAATCTATCGCTCTCCCGCGACACGAGCCTTGCTAGTATCCAATTACACATAACTCAACGCTGATTTTTGATTCAATTATGACTGATACACCGCAAGATTCTTCCCCTTCTAAACCTGCACCCTCCACTGATGCTGTGGATGTGGAAAAGTTAATTCGATCGCTCCGCCGCAAGGAAGGCACCTGGGTAGAGTGGGGACAAGCCTGCACGGCACTGTTGCAAGCGGGCTGCAACTCTCAGCAGATTTTTGAACAAACTGGTTTTGAGCCTATTCAACAAAATCAGGTCGGCGTTGCAGCACAAGTTTACACCAGCATGGTCAATGCTGGTGCTTCGGAGGAAGTTCGATCGCACTTTCTGCGGAAAGGTAGTGATATTTTATACGAGTTTCGGATTCTCTCGCAAGCAGAGCGAGCCGGAGCGGCAGCTTTGATGTTGGCCCACAATTTGGATGTTGATGATTCCCGCCAAGTTGCTAAGGCGATGAAGGAGTTTTCGCACTTCGGGAGTCTCCCGCAGGGGTTCACAGACACTCCTGGGGATGCTGTAGCTTACCAGTGTTGGCAGTTGGCGAGACAAAAAAGCGATTTGCAAGAGCGATCGCGCTTAATTGCTCGCGGTTTAAAATTAGCTAGCAGCCAAACTGCTAGGGCGCAAATCGAGCAATTGTTGGTGGATTTTACTGTAGTTCCGAGACGGGAAGCGCCTCGTTTACCAGTTTACAGGCTCGATACCGAGGAACAACTGCCTCGGATTGTCCCGGTTGTAGGCAAATTGCCGCTTTCTACGTCAGATTTGCTGGCAGTGCCTTTGCCGGAGGAAATCGAGCCGTTTCGCATGGTAAAGTTTTCCGGAGCTGGAGCTTGGGTGGCGATTCCCGGATGGCAGGTAATTTTGAACGCGGAAGATCCGGTGGCGGTTTTGGAAATGAGCGATCGACTGCCGGTGCCGCTGCAAGGTAAAGTTGAAGAAGTTTTGATTATTGCCGATCGCGCCCAAAGACAGTGGGATGCTGAGAGTTATTTCCTCGCCGATAACGGGGGGAATCTAGAATTGCAATGGTTTGAAACATCCCCGCAGTTGTCGATTTTGGGGCGAGTTGTTTTGGTGATGCGGCCGAAGAAGATTGTGGATGAAGATTATACCAAAGATGGATGGCAAATTGACGATTAGTCAGTTGGCAGTTGACAGTTGGCAGTTGGCAGTTGACAGTTGACAGTTGACAGTTGACAGTTGACAGTTGACAGTCATTGGTAGGGTGTGTCGCGAGCGAAAATTCCTAAACAAAGATTGACAATCTCACCGCGACGCACCTTATATTATCTGCGATTCTGAATTTGGGCAGGAGTTGCACAACTGTTACATTAAATCAAAAAGGTACGTAGTTGCGCTTTAGCGCTCTTTCATAGATATACGCAAAGAGCGCTGAAGCGCAACTACGTACCTAAAGATTAATCCGCCATAAGAGTAACTGTTGCGTTCAGAAGTGCTGGGAATGATATCAAGTGCGATCGCAATATTTCGGTGCTTGGTGCGTCGCTAGCTAATGACAAGTAAGAGTAAGAGGGCGGGCACGGGGGCACCGCCCCTACCAATGCCCAATGCCCAATGCCCAATGCCCGATGCCCGATGCCCCATGACTAATTTGCAGCAGGCGGTTTCGGTTCTTGAACTTTCGGAACTGAATGCTGTTTCTTAAATCGAATTATACCATAAGTCGCCGCCCCAATTACTACGAAATAAGGACTGTAAGCCAACAGCCAAATGCCCAAAGCAAACAAACCTAAAGTTAATTCGCCCACAGAATGAGTCGCTTGTCCCCAAGTTTCCTGCACCCGCAAGCCGAGAGAAGGTTCCGGTTCTTGCTGGGCCGAGACTGCTGCTTCTAGAGTTAAACTAATAGTCGAATAGGCTACTTGATTCCGCAAACTTTTTAACTGAGCGTCGATGCGCTCGATCGACTCCCGAATCGTACTCAACTGCTGAGAAGCTTTGAGTACGTCGCCAACAGAGCCGGATCGCTCCATAATTTTTAACACAACTTCCTCGGATTTTCGCAGGTTGCGGAGCCTAGCCTCGCTGTCAACTAATTGATCGCTAACATCCTCAGCCGTCAGCCCTCGGTTTTCGACACTTCCGAGTTTTGTTAAAGCATTTAAAGTAGTTTCTAACTTTTCTTGAGGTACCCGAATCTGCATAGTTGCGGTTTGGCGCACGCTAGAATCCGGCGGCTTTTGGTTTTGGAAAGCCAAGATATCGCCTTGCTGTTTTTTCACAATCTCGGTGACAGATTTAGTGCTGTTGTCAATAGATTTGACAACTACACTGAGTTCGGCTTTTTTAATCAGTTGGGGAGCAGTTGCTGGAGTTTCTGCGGCTGGTTTTTTTGCGGTGTCAGCAGCAACTTTTGACGCTGCGCCTCCGGGTGTGCTTACAGGTGCGGGTTCGGATTGGGGAGCAGATGCGGCAATTTGCTTTTCGGCGCTGCGGGATGAAGCAAAGCCGTTTGTGGAGCCGCTGGGGGAGGAAGTTGCACAGCTTGGTAAAGCAATGGCTGAGGATAAAGTTAAGAATGCTACAACTGCAAAGCGAGTTGTGCTGTTGTTGGCTGGGTTTGGCTGGTGTGGTGGAAAATTGGTTTTGAGGTGAGTTTTCATTGGGGATTTTTCCTATAAAAAGGCTTGGGTATTGAATTTTATGCTGGTTTTAATTTAAGCTCGCATAGATAGGGTTTGTTGAGCCGATACCAAAATGGAAACGGTAGAGTTAAACAGTTGACAGTTGACAGTTGACAGTTGACAGCGAAGTGATAAGAGCGGAGATTTAAACTCCGTTCTTATCACAATCTGCCTTCATGCTGGGGCTTCAAACCCTTGCTATTCGGTGAATTTTTGGGGATTTTTAACCGCAGATAAACGCGGATAAACGCGGATGTAATTATGACTGATGAATTTGATACTGATTTTAGTCGATCGACTGCCGAGATCGATCGCCCGAACAGCACTTTCTCCGAGTTAGATCCCGCCGCGCTTTTGGCTGCCGCTTGCGGTAAAATTCGCGACAGCTTGCGTGCGGGCCAGCACGAGATGGCGGATTGGGCGGGCGGCCCCCTTGCGGTTTCGGCGGTTCCAGGGGCCGGGAAGTCTACAGGAATGGCTGCTGCGTCGGCAATTGCGATCGCCCGCAACCGACTTAACAACCGCCGTCAGTTAATTGTGGTGACGTTTACGCGATCGGCTGCTGCTAATATTAAAGCTAAAATTCGGGAAAGATTGGCACAATTGTCTTTATACCAAGGCGGTTTTGCCGTACACACTTTGCACGGTTTAGCTTTAAATATTGCGATGCGCCATCCCGATTTGTCGGGTTTAAATCTCGAAAATTCGACGTTAGTCACTCCAACTCAAAGTCACCGCTTAATTCGCACTTGTGTAGAACTTTGGATCGCGGAAAATCCGCGCAGATATCAAGTTTTGTTGGAAGGACAACAATTTGATGGAGAAGAAACGGAGAGATTGCGGCGACAATCGGTTTTGCGGACAGAGATTTTGCCGCAGTTAGCTAAAACTGTGATTCACGAGGCGAAATCTTCGGGTTTATCTCCCGAAGAGTTATTAAAAATGGGCGATATTAATTCTGGCGATGGTTATGAAATTTTAGCGGTAGCCGGCGGTTTATATCAAAAATATCAGGCTTTGTTGAGAAGCCGGGAATTCATCGATTATGACGAGATGATTTTAGCAGCTTTGCGGGTGTTGGACAATCCGGGCGCCAGGGCGATGGAACAAAAGCAAGTATTTGCCGTGTTTGAGGATGAAGCGCAAGACTCGACACCTTTACAGACTGAGCTTTTGAAAATATTAGCTCAAGATCCCGATCGTCCTAATTCACCTCCTAATTTTATCAGAGTTGGCGACCCAAATCAAGCAATTAATTCTACCTTTACTCCCGCCGATCCGATTTATTTTAACCAATTCTGTGACGAATGCGAAGTTGAAAACAAGTTGGCGACAATGGACGGTGCAGGCCGCAGTAGCCAGATCATTATTGATGCAGCTAACTTTATGTTGCAATGGGTAAACCGCTCAGAATTAGCGGGAACCGAACAGCCTTTTCGATCCCAAACTATCAAGCCAGTTCCCAGCGATGACCCGCAGCAAAATGCCAATCCTGCCCCCATAGGTCGAGGCTTAGAATTGCATACTCCCCGCGATATTTACCAGACAGTTGAGTTAATTGGAAAGCGGGTAATTGAGTTAGTAGAGGAATTTTTACCTGCGGATTTTGTCTGGGAAAGTCACGAGCAAAATATTCAATCGGGCAGTGAATCGAGGGATGAAGAAAATCGCCCTAAATTGCCAGTAGAAAATCTAAAATCAATGGCTGTTTTAGTGCGGGAAAACAAACAAGGCAAGTTTATCAAAGAAGTCCTAGAAAATCCGGAAAAACACGGATTGAGCTGCGATTTACGCAAATACGGGATTAAAATTGAGGATGTCGGGGAACGAGACAGACATTCTCAAGTACCTTGGGAAATATTAACATTGCTGCAATTTCTCGATCGCCCGCACTCACCAGACTACCTGAAAGCAGCCTTAAAGATTTTGAGCGATCGACAACTCATCCCCAAACAAGACTACAATGCCTTTGCCACCAGCCCCGAACAATTCCTCTACCCAGGCCCGCTAGACCCCCAGCAGTCAGATCCAGTCCGCAAATGCCGTTATTTTTGCTGCGGTTTGCTGCAAGCACGTTTAGAACTGCCGCCCTACCAAATCATCTCATTCTTAGCCTTAGCCCTGCAATACGACCAAACAGAATTAGCCACCGCCGACAAATTAGCAGAACGGGTAGCAATCCAAACAGCCGGTAACAATTCAATGAGCAATATTTTGGGAGTGCTGGGCGAAATTGTTAGTTCAGAAAGATTTGAGCCTGTAGATGCAGATGACAAAATAGAAGAACGCTACACCAGCAAAGGTCAACTAACAATTATTACCATGCACAAAGCTAAAGGATTAGATTGGGATTGTGTATTTTTACCATTTTTGCACGACCAAACAATCCCCGGAAGTTTGCGAGTTTTGCCACAAACTAGATTTTTAGGAGATTTCACTTTAGCTGAAGTAGCGAGAGCTCAAATTCGAGCAAGTTTGCACGAAAAACATCCTTTACCAAATCTGGGCGAAGCGTGGGAACAAGCAGGTTATTTGAAAACAGCAGAAGAGTTTCGATTGCTATATGTAGCAATGACGCGGGCCAAAAGTTTGCTGTGGATGGCCGCGGCGAAGAAAGGGCCTTTTACTTGGAACAAACCCGAGAATTTGCAAGAGCAAAAACCTTGTCCGGTGATGCCTGTTTTGAAACAGCAATTTCCGGGAAATGTGATGTTTTAAAATTTAGGATTAGTTACTAAAAAAATGAAAATTACACTTTGCATCATGGTTAAGAACGGGCAAGATGCCCGTTCCACTTTCGGCGCAAAAACGCAGTATGAGAAGAGTAACTTGAGCAAAAAAACTTACTTATCGGAACAGATTGAACCAGAAATATTGGTATAATACTAACAATCTCTATCCAAAACTTCTCTTTTCTTCCTCTGCGTTCTCTGCGCCCTCTGCGGTTAAAAAAAATCTCATTCACAAATCAAATAAAATTGGACTAAAACTCCCTATGCCTAACCCAGAAATTCGCACAGCTAACGTCACAATTCCCAATAGAGATTTGCAAATCGCGGCTTACCTAGCCCAACCCGCCGCCGCAGGGCAATTTCCCGCTGTGATCGTGATTCAAGAAATCTTTGGCGTCAACGCACACATCCGCGAAGTTACAGAAAGAATAGCAAAGGAAGGATATGTGGCGATCGCCCCAGCCATCTACCAGCGCCAAGCCCCCGGCTTTGAAACCGGCTACACGCCCGAAGATATCAAAATCGGCAGACAATACAAAGAACAAACTACCGCATCCCAACTGCTGAGCGACATCCAAGCCGCCATCGATTACCTCAAAACCTTACCATCCGTCAAACAGCAAGGTTTTGGCTGTATCGGTTTCTGCTTTGGCGGACACGTCGCCTACCTCGCGGCGACTTTGCCCGAAATCAAGGCTACAGCGTCGTTCTACGGCGCTGGTATCGCCACTCTCACCCCCGGGGGCGGATCTCCCACGATCGATCGCACAGCGGACATTAAAGGTACTCTCTACGCCTTTTACGGCACTCAAGACGCCAGCATTCCCAAAGAACAAGTTGACCAAATTGTCGCAGAATTGCAAAAACACAGAATTCCTTACCGAATTTTCAGCTACAATGCCGATCATGGCTTCTTCTGCGACCATCGCGGCAGTTTCAACGCTACCGCAGCAGCCGAATCGTGGGTGCAAGTGAAGCAGCTATTTCAACACGAACTTCAACCAGCTTAGAGAGTGGAAGATGAGAGAGAGGGGAGAGGGGGAGAGTGGGAGAGTGGGGGAACATCTTGCTTCTTGCTTCAACAACTGACAACTGTCAACTGACAACTGACAACTGTCAACTGACAACTAATTTACTGATAACTGACAACTAAACTGACATGAATTCCAAATCTACAGGTTCTCAAAGCGCAAAAGCATCTTTTTCAATGGATGATTTTGCTAAAGCCCTCGAACAGCACAATTATGAGTTCCAGAAGGGACAAGTAGTGCGCGGCAAAGTGTTCGAGTATGACTCAAATGGCGCGTATGTTGATATCGGCGGCAAGTCTTCGGCTTTTTTGCCGATCGAAGAGGCTGCTTTGAGAACGGTAACGGATTTGTCGGAAGTCGTTCCGCTAGACGAGGAACGGGAATTTTTAATTATCCGCGAACAAGATGCAGACGGCCAAGTTACTCTGTCTCTGAAACAGTTACAAATTCAGCAAGCTTGGGAAGATTTAGTTGCATTGCAGGAAACTGGTAAAGTGCTTCAGGTGCGGGTTTCTGGGGCGAATAAGGGCGGCGTGACGGTGGATGTTGAGGGAATGCGCGGTTTTATTCCCCGATCGCACTTAGCCCAACGCGATAACATAGAATCGCTAATTGGTCAATCTTTGACCGTGAATTTCTTGGAAGTCGATCGCGAACGAGAAAAACTCGTACTTTCCCAGCGGATGGCCACTCAATCTTCTGCCTTAAATCAGTTGCAAATCGGTCAATTAGTGGAAGGAACAGTCAGCAGCATCAAGCCTTTTGGCGTGTTTGTGGATTTGGAAGGAGTTAGCGGTTTGCTGCACATCAAGCAAGTCAGCCAAAAATATATTGAGAACCTCGGACAAGTTTTCACCCCCGGCCAACCCCTGAAAGCCGTGGTAGTTGACCTCGATCAAAGTCGCGGTCGAATTTCGCTTTCTACTCGGGTACTCGAAAATTATCCAGGGGAAATGGTGGATAAAATGGCGGATGTCATGGATACCGCAGAAGAGCGATCGGAACGTGCTAGAAAAACTCTTTCTTAGGTTTTGACAATTGTACTCGTTTACTCGTTTTCACGCTAACCCTGAAAACGAGTAAACGAGGGAGGCGAAAATTATGAAAACTTGGGCGAAGGTATGTAGTTGCGCTTCAGCGCTCTTTATATATATATATGTTGATCGAGAGCAAGGTATGTAGTTGCGCTTCAGCGCTCTTGATTATATATATTTATCAAGAGCAATGTGCGATCGGACAAGGTATGTAGTTGCGCTTTAGCGCTCTTTATATATTATAATCAAGAGCGCTCAAGCGCAACTACATACCTTTCGGAGCGCTCAAGCGCAACTACGTACCTTTCGGAGCGCTCAAGCGCAACTACGTACCTTTCGGAGCGCTCAAGCGCAACTACGTACCTTTCTACGTACCTTTCGGAGCGCTCAAGCGCAACTACGTACCTATTAAGAGTGCTCAACGACAACTTCCATTAAACAGTTTTAGCCGCAGTCGAACTTGTTTCAGTCTCAGCCTGTGCTTGCACCGTCCAAGCATTTTCCATATCTAGCACTTGTTTCGCCTGATAAACTGGTAAGTCAAACCAGAAAGTCGTGCCCACATTAACTTCGCTAACTAAATTAATTTTAGTGTGGTGTTTGTCAATAATGTTTCTGACAATCGAAAGACCTAATCCCGTGCCTTCTAGAGTGTGGACTCGGTTTTCTACCCGGAAAAAGCGATCGAAAATTGCCTGCTGATCTTCGGGATCTATGCCAATCCCGGTATCAGAAATTTCGATCCGCACCACCGGAAAATGGCTGGTATTTGGTGGAAATTTGTGGGTTCCGGATGCGCCGTCTTCGCGTGGATGAGCATCCGACTCTAGGAAATAGGCTCGAATTGCCACCTTACCACCGGACTCGGTAAATTTTAAGGCATTTCCTACTAAATTTGCAAATACTTGCAGCAGCAAATCGTAATGACCTAAAGCTGGCGGTAAATACGGGTCAACTTCTTGCTCTAATTCGATGCCTTTGTCCTTGGCATTTAACTGATAAGTCCGCAGGGTTTGTTCCACGGCTTGCGGGAGGTCAACCGCGTCCAATTGATAAATTCGGCAGGATTCTAGGCGCGATAAGTCTAACACGTCGTTGACTAAACGAGTGAGGCGATCGGTTTCTCGATTGGCAATTTCTAGAAATTCCCGGCGTTCGCTTTCTAGAAGGTCTTCTCCGTACTCGTGGAGAGTTTCGATAAAAGATTTGATATTAAATAAAGGGGTTCTCAATTCGTGAGAAACATTGCTGATAAAATTGCTTTTAGCCTCATTTAGTTCGACTTCGCGAGTGATGTCCTGCACTGTCATGGCAATGCCTTTGAGACTGTCTCGGTACTGTCCGGAACCTTGATGCTTCGAGGTTTGCTCGTAGAATGTACACTCGATCGCGTTCGGGCGTTTTGACTCGGTACAGGTATTTTCCTCGTCGCGCACGCAGCTTTTGCACAGCGGTTCGGTTCCAGGGGCTTTGTGGAGAATTACGGTGGTTAGCAGAATCCGAATTGTGCGGTTGACTGGTTCGCTCAGAGTAATCCGAAATTCGCCGCCTTCGCGATCGCCCGCAGCGATTTCGTGCAGGGGTCTTGCTAACTCGCGCTGCACTTCCGCAGGTAAAATATTGACGACGTTAATGCCGATCGCATTTTTACCTTCCCATCCAAAAATCCGCCTCCCCGTCGGGTTGACTAAAATCACCTGCAAATTTGCATCCAGCAACAGCGCCCCATCAGCAATAGTTGAAACCAAAGTTTCTAGTTTCGCTTTTTCCGCTGTCAACTCTTCAATATTTTGTTCTTCATAACTCTCTAATTTCTCGGCCATCTCGTTAAAACTGCCGATCAACTCGCCCAATTCTCCCCCCAAAGGCAGGTCAACTCGCTGCTTAAAATTCCCGCCCGCGATATTTTTGACCCCAAATACTAATTGTTTGATCGGGTGAGTAATTGTCAGCGCATTAAATACAGCGCCCAAAATCACCATCACCCAAATCGTGACAAATACTGCTAAAGTAACATCCCTGGTTAGATTTGAAGAGATAACTGCTGCGGGATTGGGGTTAATGCCGATCGCCAAAACGCCTAAATACTTGTCCTCGTGAATTAGCGGCACAAATACGTCAGTAACTTCTCCGTCTGGCGTCAAGTGCTGCCGCACCAAAGGCAAAGAAGTTAAATTTCTCGCCTCAATGTCGGCGATAAAATTATCTGGGAGTTTAATTTGGCGGCGCAGTGTCAGGGAAGTTTGCACCTCAGATTCCGAGAAAGGTATCCCCAGAAAAATATCTCCTGCTTCGTCGCCGTACAGCATATAGCGGACGCTGGAGGTGCTGCTATAAAATTGGCGGGAAAAACGGGCTACTTCGGAGCGATCGTTTTTTGCAATCAACGGCGCCACATTTGCCGCCAAGAGCAGACCGAGGTCGCGGCCGTAGCGAGTATCGTTAAGTCTGGCGTCTAGTTGGATAGTATTCACGGCCCAAAAAGTCAGGCCGCTCATAATTAACGAAACTACGAGGGTAGCACCGGCCATCAGGCGAGTCTGGAGGGTAAAATCCGACCACCAGCGGGCAATAATTTCTCCGATTTTGTTTAGTATGGCCAGCATTTGAGCAGTTCACCAGTTGAATATTAAAAGGAAGATTAATTGAGTTTGTGGTCGATCGATTTTTCTGTCGCGACTTGTCCGCTACTGCCACCGCAGATGTGCCAAACTTTATTGTGGCACTTCTACCTTGAAATTGCTCTGCTTTTGGGCGGCCAAAACCTCTATCCTCCGGGGTTTTAATTCTATCTTCTGCTTGGGGGAGTTCTAGTATCCCCAGCGTGTCGAGCTTTCGGATAGCAGCGGCCACAGCAGGCCGCAATTCCTAATTTCGATCGACACTGGGCTCGACACTGGGCTCAACACTGGGCTCAACACTTGGCTCGACACTGGGCTCAACACTTGGCTCAACACTTGGCTCGACACTGGGCTCGACATTTTGAGGGGCCAGCGCTCGAAGGCCGATATCCCGGCGGCAGTAAACCCCTTCAAATTGGATGCAATCAACTGCTGCATAAGCTTTAGAGATAGCTTGTTCCAAAGTTTCTGCAACCGCCGTGACGCCCAAAACGCGGCCGCCCTCGGTCACTAACTGCTGCTGCTTCAACTGAGTGCCGGCGTGAAACACTTCTGCACCTTTGGCTTCAGCTTCCTCGATACCTGTAATAACTTTGCCTTTTTGATAATTTCCGGGATAGCCCCCAGAAGCTAAAACCACGCAAACAGAAGCCCCAGACTTCCAGCGAATGTTGGAATATTCACCCAGACGCTGCTGACAACAAGCAAACACCAAATCTTCCAGGGGAGTTTCCAAGAGGGACAAAACCGCTTGAGTTTCGGGATCTCCAAAACGACAGTTGAATTCTAAGACTTGAAGTTCTCTTTTCGGTGTAATCATTAAACCTGCGTAGAGGACGCCCCGGTAATCGATGTTGCGCTTTTGTAGCGCAGCGAGGGTAGGTTCAAGAATTTCTGCTTGAATCCTGTCCATTAGTTTGGGCGAGACAATTGGCGCTGGGGCGTAGGCTCCCATACCGCCGGTATTGGCTCCCTTGTCGCCTTCGCCAATGGCTTTGTGGTCTTGAGCTGCCAGCAGCGGTTCTACTGTGATACCGTCGGTGAGGGCGAGAATAGAGACTTCTTGACCGGTTACATATTCTTCGACGACGACTCGGAGGTTGTCGGTGCCGAATTCGCCTCTAAAAATGGTGTTGATGGCGCTGTGAGCCATTTTGACGGTGGTAGCAACGGTGACTCCTTTGCCTGAGGCGAGTCCGTCTGCTTTGATGACTATGGGTACTCCTTGTTCCACAACATATGCTTTGGCTGCTTCTGCGCCTGTAAATACGGCAGCTTTGGGTGTTGGGATTTGTGCTTCCAGCATCAATTCTTTGGCCCAGGATTTGCTGGATTCAATTTGGGCGCCGGCTTTGTTGGGGCCGAAAATCATCAGTTTTCGCTGTTGGAAGTAGTCAACGATGCCTAGCGATAGGGGCAATTCCGGGCCGACGATGACGAGTCCGATGTTGTTCACCATCACAAAGCGTTCTATGCCTTGGAAGTCGTCGATGTTGAGCGACAGATTTTGACAGCCTTTTGTGGTAGCTGTGCCGCCGTTGCCCGGAACGCAGAATACTTGTTTAATCCGCGTAGATTCTAGCAGTTTTTTTGCGATCGCGTGTTCGCGACCTCCGTTCCCCACAACCAAAACTTTCACAGTATCCTCACCTATAAATTTTGTTCCCTGAATGTCGCATTTTCAGTGTTTGCACCTGTCTATCTGCTTTTTGCAGTGCTGTCAATTATGCCATGCTTGGCGAATCGTGAATTGCTAGATGTGGCACTTTTCTGGAGGAGTGGGGAGCGATCGCTATTTGCCGGCATCCTGGGATCGTGCAATAATTCAAGACTTTCGCCGTCGATTTTTTCTAGGTTCTGCCTCGATTAAATCGTGCAATTAGCCCAAAAAAATTGCTTTTAAATATTCAATATTTCTCATACATTCGGCTACAAATAGCGATAAAATAAACAAGTTGATACCAGGAATTTTACTCACATGAAATCTAATCAAACCGCTGCGAGTTCGCCTGCCAAATTGAAGCGGGTGGGCGTTGTCGGCGGCGGTCAGCTAGCTTGGATGATGGGAGAAGCTGCTAGCGCGCTGGGTATTGAATTGGTAGTCCAAACTCCTAATGGTGATGACCCGGCAGTTTCTGCTGCTGTGGGTGCTGTTTTGGGGGCTGTTGATGATGTTTTGGCTACGGCTTATTTGGCGGATGGCTGCGATGTTATTACTTTTGAAAATGAGTTTGTGGATTTGGATGGTTTGCGAACGCTAGAACAGCAAGGTGTGTTATTTCAGCCGAGTTTGTCGTCGCTTTCTCCTTTGTTGGATAAGTACGTGCAGCGCTGTTATTTACAAAGGTTGGGTTTGCCAACTCCCAGGTTTTGGGCGCCAGATAGTATGGCGGATTTGGATTTAGATTTGTTGCAGGAACCCCAGGGAAGGCAGATTGGAGCAGGGGCTGTGGGGCATGAACCTATGTGCGGGGAAGTTGCGATCGACAATTTAGCAATTTCTGTTTCCGACAGCACACAGATAGAACAAAACTCGGAATCTGGGCCTAGAGATTTTCCCTTTGTCGTCAAAGTTCGCCGCCACGGTTACGACGGCCAAGGTACTTTTATTGTTAAGGATCGCGAGAGTTTTGAGTCAATTAGCGCTACACTTAAAGGTCAGTCTTTGCTGGTAGAAGAGTTTGTGCCGTTCGATCGCGAGTTGGCTGCGATCGCAGCTCGATCGGCAACTGGTGAAATAGCGATTTACCCGATCGTGGAAACTCAACAGCAAAATCAGGTTTGTCGTGTAGTGATTGCCCCCGCCGATATTAGTTTAGAGGTGCAAACCGAAGCTTGTGCGATCGCCCGTACTCTCCTCAATAGCTTAGAAGCCGTCGGCGTATTCGGCATTGAATTATTTTTAACCGCCGACAATAAGCTGTTAGTCAATGAAATTGCTCCCCGCACCCACAACTCGGGACACTTTACAATCGATGCTTGCAAAACTTCACAATTTGAACAGCATTTGCGCGCAGTTTGTCAACTGCCTTTAGGTAATTGCGATCTAAAATGTGCAGGTGCTGTGATGGTAAATTTGCTGGGCTACGAGTCTGCGGAGTCAGATTATTTAGAGAAACGAAAACAACTGGCACAAATTAGCGGCGCTTTTGTACATTGGTATGGTAAGAAAGTATCCCGCCCTGGCAGGAAACTGGGTCACGTTACTGTCCTCTTCGACGGGGACTTGGGGGAGAATGAAGGAAAGTCGGCTAGTGCGATCGCTCAAACCATTGAATCTATCTGGTATGGAAGTTAAATTGCTCGAAGAGTTGCCAAAATCGAGTTAGTTGCTGTATGTTAACTACCAGCCGGGAAGTCTAAGGGTATATTTAGAGGGGATTAATCTCAATTGCTGCGCGAAGTACCCCGTTGGGAATTACTCCTTGGGATGAAAGGCTCGTCGGGTGTAGATACCGAAACCGACAATTATTCTTTTATACCCCTTGATGATCTGGAAATACTCTGATACTATATTAACAAGTGGGGGTGGAACTACCTCACTATAAAAAGCCTTTGAAAAAAAGGAAAAAGAAGCCTGCGGTCTAACTGTACTCAGTTGACAGTCAGGTTTGTTCACATAAAGGTTCTACTGCGACGTTGGTGACTGCCAATAATGTTTTTTTGATCTATAACTCTTAACTCTCGGGAATCAAGATGTTTGGACAGCAGTAAACTGGGCTTGTACCCAGAAACTTTAAGTCCGAGCCAACGGTGCCCACCTGGTAAAATACCAGGTCAAAAGCTGAGGTAAGACGGCGTTGCGGTGAACCCTTAAAATATTGATTGAGATAGGCGCTAATATGGCTGGCCTATTTTTTTTATTGGGAATTGGGAATTGGGAATTGGGAATTGGGAATTGGGAATTGGGAATTGGGAATTGGGAATTGGGAATTGGGAATTGGGAATTGCATAAGTCCTATGATTATTAGTTTCGATCGCAAATAACACATAAATACTGACTACCGACTACTGACTACTGACTACTGACTACTGACTTCTTCTCAACCTTCCCGTACCATCCAGACAAGCATCGACAAAATTGTCTCGACAGGAGGAAACGGATAATCACTGACATCAATAGTCACAACTTGCCCTTCGAGTTTCATAAATCTCCAAGCAGTGCCGCTAGTTACTGAACCGTAAATAATCGGAATTGGGTTATTGTTAATTTCATTAAATCTTTGAGCCGCCACCATTTCAGCAATGCACTGTCCTAAACCGCTGTTAATGTTATCTCGCTTCGCTTCTACTAGCATAACAGCAGGTGCTTCTATCTCAAATTGCTCAGGAGAGCGACTGATTAAAAAATCGCAAACTCCGTTTAATCCCGCTGCGGTATCCACGGTGAAATCGGTGCCGGAAAATACGCTGATTTGGCGGTTCAGCAACCGTTTGACTTCCAAAAGTGCGGGGGCGATAATTAGTTCTGATTTAGCTTTTTCGGTTCCTACTGCGATCGCCCAAGGCACTGTATCTGCCAACAAACCTGCTAAAATAGCACTGGGTGCGATCGGCTCAACTTCCGGCAAAAAACGCCCGCCTTCAACTGCGGTCAATCCGAAGCTTTGCTTAACCTTTCGCAGTGTAAAATCGCTGTATGCCATGATTTTGATTTCAAATTTAATCAGATGCTATATTAACATCAATAAAAATGGTGCTTTCAATGCCCTACAGTGAATTCACACTCAGAAAAGCTAAACGCGATTTCGGCTTAACTACCGTAGAAGCAGGCAGATTTTTGCCACCAACCGAACCCATCGAGCCTAGTGTATATTTAACTGAATCCCTCATTGAAGGATTGCCGCTTGCTACAGCGACGGGTTCTGAAAAAGCGCGATCAGAACTGATTATTAGTCCTATTTTAGTCGAAGTCCGCAAGATTTTACAGCGGCAAGTGAGTCTATTTTCGGGAGAAGATTTTACTGTAGAGCCGGAGTTGGGATTGAGTGGTATCTGCGATTTTTTAATTAGTCGTTCTCCCGAACAAATATTAATCGAAGCACCAGCAATTGTGATTGTTGAAGCGAAAAAAGCCGATTTAAAAATGGGATTGGGACAGTGCGCGGCCGAGATGGTAGCAGCTCAAAAGTTTAATGAAATCAACAATATTGCGATCGGCACAATCTACGGAAGTGTCAGTAGTGGCACTGCTTGGAGATTTTTGAAGTTGGAGGCAAAAACTCTGACAATTGACCTCAATGACTATGCTGTGCCGCCTGTGGAACCTTTGCTGGGGATGTTGGTTTGGATGGTGCGGGATGGTTAGGGCGATCGGCTTTAAGTTGAATTTTAAATTAATTGCGATCGCCCCTTGCCATTCACAGCTCGCTCTGCTATTCTCTAAAAAAGACCGATAGGTCTGTCAGCACCGCTCAAAATGTCAAAAGCTCAAGAAACCAGAGAAAAAATTCTCAGGGAAGCCGCAGCACTGTTCAATCAGTACGGCTACTCAGGTTCTTCTATGTCTGACATCATGCGCGTTACAGGCTTGCAAAAAGGAGGAATTTACAACCATTTCAAGAGCAAAGATGAGTTAGCCCTGCAAGCTTTTGACTTTGCGGCTGAATGTATGCGCCGACAATATCTCGGGGCTTTGAAAGGAAAACGTCATGCGGTCGATCGGCTAAAAGCTGTTATATCTTTATTTAGGACGTTTGCCGAAAATCCTCCAATTCCAGGCGGCTGTCCCCTGTTAAATACAGCAGTTGAAAGCGATGATGCTCATCCAGCTTTGCGTCAGCGGGTGCAAATAGCAATGGATGGTTGGCGGGCTTTGATTTGCAAAATTATTAACAAAGGAATTGCTAAAGGCGAAGTTCGAGAAAATGTCGAAGCCGATGTAGTCGCAACTATTGTGATTTCAACCCTGGAAGGAGCCGTGATGATGAGTAAACTTTATGGGGATGCAATTCATGTCAAAAGAGCAATTGAGCATTTGCACGGATATCTCGACAGTCAACTTTAGAACCGAATAATTTTTTTGTTATCAAACAGACCTTTCGGTCTCAAGAGAGCAATTTCTCCTCGTTACTAGGCTCTGCCTCCAATTTTCCTCCCCAATCGAGGCAGTTTTTCAATTATTAAAAATAGACTGAGAGTACCCAAAATGCAAGCATCCAGCGAACAGAAAAGACCTTTGGAAATAGAATTAAGCTTTCCCGTACAAACTTACGATATCGACTTTGCGGGAATCGTTAGCAATATTGTTTATATCCGCTGGTTGGAAGACTTGCGGATCGCACTTGCTGATGCTTATTTTCCAGTACAGAAAATGCTGGAAAACGGTGTGGCTCCAATGCTGGTGAAAACAGCAATTGAATACAAGCAGCCGATTAATATTTTCGATAAACCAACTGGGAAAATTTGGATGAGTAAAATGAAATCGCTGAAGTGGATGATGGATGCTGAAATAATTGTAGCTGGGAAAGTCGCTGCTATCGCCCAACAATCTGGTTGTTTTATTGAACTATCAACTCGCAAACCAGTGCCGATTCCATCTGAGTTTTCTCAAGCATATTTGGCTCAACAGTAAATCGATAAATTTTCACACAAAATACTTTTTGTAGTCAGGAGTTTAGTCCTTAAATTTTACGCCGATCGTCCGAAATAATACCAATACCAAACTGCAAATATTTACAAATCTCAATTACTTTATGAATCATTCAACAATTGCCAATACCGAAGTTATCCGCCTCATCACCATCCCCATCAGTCACTACTGCGAAAAAGTGCGGTGGGCCCTTGACTTGCTAAAAATTCCCTACATTGAAGAAAGACACGTACCACCTTTTCACCGATCGGCCACCAGCAAAAACGGAGGTAGCAGCGTTCCTGTTTTAGTTACCAAATCTGGCAATTTTACAGATTCAACAGATATTTTGCATTACCTCGATACAATCAGTTCATCAGGTCAGTATTTGTATCCGACAAATGTAGAAATGCGCCAAGAAGTCGAAGCACTTGAAGAGTTATTTGATGCTAGACTGGGAGAATATACTCGCAATTGGGGATATTTTTATCGATCGGGCGATCGCAAAACAATGCGAAGAGCTTGGTGCAACAGTACCCCCGTACTTGAGCGAATAGGGTTTGAAATAGCCTTTCCGTTGATTAGCGCCAAAGTGCGGCAAGTCTACAACATAACAGCAGATTCCGCCGCCAGTTCGCTGCAAGGAATCAAAGAAATTTTTGAGATTGTCGATCGAAGATTAGCAGGTGGCAAAACCTATTTAGTAGGCGATACAATATCCGCAGCCGACATAACTTTTGCAGCGCTGGCGGCTCCGGTTTTGCTGCCGTCGGAACATCCGGTTTCGGTAGCGAAAATTGAAGAATTGCCGATCGAAATGGCAGCAGTAATTAAAGAATTGCAGTCAACTGCCGCCGGAGTTTACGCCCTCCGCTTGTATCGCGATCAGCGCCGAGTTCAGTCATCCCATCCCGATCGTCGCAAATCCAGCTTGCAGAAAGTAGCAGAAACGTGATACAGTTGAAGCTTGTGTCCAAATAACACCACTCCATGCCAAAACTCAAAACTCGCAAAGCAGCCGCAAAGCGCTTTAGAGCGACCGGCAGCGGAAAAATTGTGCGCCGCAAAGCTTACAAAAGCCACTTGCTTTCACACAAAAGTTCAGCTCGCAAAAGCCGTCTCTCTAAGCTGGTCGTCATCGATGAGACCAATGATGGTAACGTGCGGTTAATGCTTCCATACTTGTAAAGTTTAACGGAAATTCAAAGATGACACGGGTAAAACGCGGTAATGTCGCCAGAGCGCGCCGCAAAAAAATTCTCAAATTAGCCAAGGGTTTCCGCGGGGCACAGTCCAAACAGTTCCGCACAGCTAACCAACGGGTGATGCAAGCCCTGCGAAATGGTTATCGCGATCGCAAAAAACGCAAACGCGATTTCCGCCGCCTGTGGATTGCTCGGATCAATGCTGCATCGCGCCAACACGGCACGAGCTACAGCAGACTGATCGGCAACATGAAGAAAGCCAATATCGAAATCAACCGCAAAATGCTGGCACAAATGGCAATCATTGACCCCGCAACATTCGGTAAAGTCGTGGAAATGGCAAATCGAGCCGGATCGTGAAAGCTTGAATAGTTTTCAGACAGAAGAAAGCAGAAGTAGGAAAGATTTAGCTATCTGCCAGAGAAGGAAAACTCCTGATAAATCTAGGAGGTTGAGACTCATTTTCCTTCTTTGTTCTTACTTCTGGATTCTTGATTTTTCAGAAATCGCGATCGGGCTAGTCGATCGCCATTTTCGTGTTTTTATATAGTTGCCAAGGCAAATCTCACAGATTGCTAGCGGATTAAAATAAATAAAACCTTCCACAAACCAACTAACATAAAAAAACATGGATAGTAATTTGCTGATTGTTTACCTGTCAGTTTTGCTGGCTATACTCGGTAGCACTTCCTGGTTTGTTGTGCGCCAGATTTTCAAAACTCGGAAGCTGGAAATGTCCTTGGAACGCTTAGAAAATAAGCTGACCATAGAAAAAGGAACAGCACAGGAATACTACGAGTTAGGCAGTATCTATGTAGATAAGAAACTTTACTCCCAGGCGATCGTACTATTTCAAAAAGCTCTGAAAAGCCAAGAATTAGCAGGCGAAGAAGATCTAGCATTTCTTTACAACGCCCTAGGTTTTGCCCACTTCGGCCAAGAACAGTACGACATCGCGATCCGTCAGTACAAAGAAGCCCTGAAGTTGCAGCCCGACTACGTTACATCTCTCAACAATCTCGGTCACGCCTATGAGCGCAAGAAATTAACAGCTCAAGCCTTGGAAATGTACGAACAAGCTCTCACCTGCGATCCAGAAAATGCCACTGCTAAAAAGCGAGTAGAGTCCCTCAGGAAGCGTTTGGTAATCTATAATTGAGGGCCGGTGTTACGAGCAATACAGATCCCGCAAACCTGGTTTCATTCAGAAACCGGGTTTTTTCTTCCCATAATCAAAGAGACTAGACTATCGAACACCTTAATGCGTTAGTTTTTAAGAACAGGAATTCACCTAATGCGAGCGATCGCAGGCGATCCCAACAGTTTAAACTACTGTCAAGATCGAAGCAGTGCCTGCAACATCGGTCAGTCCTAAACAATTGAAGGAGGAGAACGTAGTGACATCAATTCTCGTTGTCGAAGATTCGTGGTTGACTCGCAGGGTGATCTGCAAAATCCTGCGAGCAGAAGGATACGAGACTTGGGAAGCATCGAGCGGCCCGGAAGCTCTGGAACTTCTGGCCGCTAAGACCCCAAACTGTATGCTCTTAGATTTGCTGATGCCAGAAATGGAAGGTCGCGAAGTCCTGCAAGCCATGCGCGATCGAGGATATAACATTCCAGTCATCGTCATTACCGCAGATATTCAAGCAACCACCAAATCCGAATGCATGGAACTCGGAGCCCTGGCAGTAATTCACAAAATGCCCAACTCAGACGAACTAATCGGGTGGATCAAAAAAGCTCTCAGTGCCAGCGAGGAGAGCGCCCCATGAAATTAAGCGCTCGACAGCTCGATGCTTTGCAGGAACTCGTCAACATCGGGATCGGTCAAGCAGCAGGGATTTTGAACGACATGATCGAATCTCCCATTCGCTTGCAAATTCCCTACCTCCAAATCCTGTCTCCAGCCGACGTGCAAACAGAATTAGAGCAGCACCTCAACGGCGAACAAATTTCCGCCGTCCAGCTCAAATTTACTGGTTCCTTTGGAGGCATTGCCCAGCTAGTCTTTCCCACCAACAGTGCGGCCACGCTCGTGACCATGCTGACTGGGGAAGAAGCTGGAACTCACGACCTGGATTCGGTCAAAATTGGTACGCTGAGTGAAGTAGGAAATATTGTAATCAACGGGGTCATGGGTGCAATCAGCAACGTACTTCAGCAGCGCCTGAACTACTCAATTCCCAATTACACGGAAGGGACGATCGCGACTTTGCTCACATCTGGCGGTTTGGCTGCTGATACAGTGGTTTTATTAGCCCAAACCCGTTTCATTATTGAAAGGCTTCACATTGAAGGAGATATCATCCTCATTTTCAATGTCAGTTCCTTTGACGCCTTGTTGGCTGCGATCAATCAACTTGCCGGGGGTCTATGATCGAGGAGAGCAAAACTATTGAGGAAAAGTTTGGAGTTCTCGACAGTGTACCAGTCGGCGCCTGCCTGCTGCGAGATGATTTTGTGGTGCTGTTTTGGAATGCCTGTCTGGAAGACTGGACGAAAATTGGGCGCGAGCAAATGTTGGGAACCAAGATCACAACTCATTTTCCTCACCTGAGCCAGCTCAAGTACGCAAATCGCTTCCAGCAAATCTTTGCAGGAGGCCCGCCAACAATTTTTTCTTCTCAAATTCACAAGCACCTGATTCCGGCAACTTGGCAAGAGGGCCAGCAGCGCATCCAGCAAACTACTGTGACGGCTGTCCCTGCACTTTCACCGGGCGTTGCAGAACTGAATATTCCCAACTTGATTCGATCGACTGTGGAGTTGGAACCAGATAGTATGGTGCGACAAGGAGATTCTGTTGGTGTCGCATTGCCGTCAAACTTTCGGGATTCAATTTCGCCTTACGGCTTTATCCCACCAAACTGCCAATCGTTTTACGCCCTGTTGGTAATACAAGACGTAACCGACCTCACCCACCGCATCCAAGCTTACCGCACGATGCGAGATCAAGCTTTGGAAGAAGTGGAAGTGCGCCAGCGGGTGGAAGCAGAATTGCGCGAGAGCCAGCATTTCATCCAGCAGATTGCCGATGTGGCGCCTTACTTACTCTACATTTACGACTTGACCGAACAGCGCAACGTCTATGTCAACGGTCAAGCTTCTAAGCTGCTAGGCTACACTCCCCAAGAAATTTTACAGATGCAAACAGCTTTGTATTCCAGTTTGGTGTACCCAGAAGATTTGCCGAGGCTATCCGCCCACCTGCAAAAATTTCCCTCAGTCGCAGACGGGCATATTTTGGAGTTGGACTATCGGCTCCAACACCGATCGGGCGAATGGCGCCACTTTCGCTGCCGCGATCAAGTGTTCGCCCGCACAGCAGAGGGGAAGCCCAAACAAATTTTCGGCACTGCTCAAGATATTACCGAGTACAAGCAGGCAGAAGAGGCGCTGCGACAACAAAACGAACGGGAACTGCTGATGGCGACGATTACTCAGCACATCCGCCAGTCTCTAGATTTGGGCGAAGTGCTCAGCACGACAGTGACAGAAGTGCGCCAGTTCCTTCAGGCCGATCGAGTGATGATCGTCCGCTTTAACCCCTGTACGGGCAGTCACTGCGCCACACCCCCGACGGGGGCGGTGACAGTGGAATCTGTAGCACTCAACTGTCGGCCGATGCTGGGAGAAACCCTGGAAAATTTCTGTTTTGACGAGTTCTATCTTGAAGCCTACCAACATCGGGCGATCCGACCGATCGCGGATGTCTCCGCCGCCGATTTGCCGCACGCTCAAATTGACTTGCTCGCACAATTTGAAGTCAGAGCTTATTTGGTAGTACCGCTAGTGCAAGGGGAGGAATTGTGGGGACTGCTGATGGCTCACCAGTGCAGTCCCCGACAGTGGATGCAGTTGGAAGTCGAGTTATTGTCTTCTCTGGCCACTCAGTTGGCGATCGCGATCAAACAAGCAGAACTCTACCAGCAGTTGCAAGCAGCCAACCTCAAGTTAGAGCGTTTAGCAACTTTAGACGAACTCACGCAGCTAGCAAACCGCCGTCGGTTCGATCAGTATTTAGACAGGGAGTGGCGCCGACAAGCGCGGGAACAAACACCTCTGTCCCTAATTTTGTGCGATATTGATTCTTTTAAAACTTATAACGATACCTACGGACATCCAAAGGGAGACGAGTGTTTGCGGCAAGTCGCCCAGGCGATCGGCAAAGCAATTAATCGCCCTGCCGATTTAGTAGCTCGCTACGGAGGCGAAGAATTTGCCGTTATTTTGCCGAATACGGCGAGTGAAGGGGCCGAGCTGGTAGCCGAACACATACAGCTCAAAATCGCAGCTTTACAGATTCCTCACGCTGGTTCTCAGGTGAGCAACTACGTCACTGTCAGTCTGGGGATAGCGACTATGGTTCCTATCTCTGAATCCGAAGCCTCTATTGCGATCGACGCAGCCGACGCAGCAGCGAGTACGGTTCCTGCATCTAAATCCCCAGCCTCGATATTGATTGACGCAGCCGACGCAGCGCTGTACCAAGCTAAAGATCTCGGGCGCGATCGCATCCAAGTTTACCAACCAGACCCTCCCACAGCCAAAACCAACGGCACAGCCCCTCCCGTGCGCCCGGTTGACTTTTCCCTACCCAATACTAATTTCCCCTCACCCACAAGCGCTTGACTTCTGCCAATATTTGTGAATTCGGAATAGACACTGACCCGAATCCGGCACTAATACCATTAAATATTTTAGATTAAATATTTTAAATTAAATATTTTAGAATGACTTATCACTATCAGGCTTTCGAGCTTGCCTACAGTTACATTCTTTTTTTTACCGCTATAACTTCAACACCGGAGACATTTTTATTCTAGCATTTTGGAACCAGCTTTGGCAAGAAAAAGTCTCAAATACAATCAGTTTTTTCTGACAATTTTACTGACTTTATCACTTGTTTGACCGAGAATGCTCCCAGTATAGATTAAAGTTTAATATCAAGTCCGCTGCTACCAAACTTGTATGGTAGGCTTCGATCGCAATTAGCAATAGAACAATGCCACCAATTAAAGAAAGTTAAACCAGGAATTAAGTCTTGACAGCGATGAAATAGTACCTTTTTGGCTACCAATCTTATAGCGTTCCAGCCAGATAGTATGGTACCAAGTGAGATCGATCGGGTCGGATTCCTAACCGTAGTTGCCTTCAACTTCTTCTACTGAAAGATGTGGTTCAACAACCAGACGCTTGACCATAATTGTACGATCGCACGCTCTTCACCACACCGCCATTATAGCCAGGACGGTGCGACCGGACTCGATATGAGTAAAATTCAAAAAAGTCAAAAGTAATAAAGCTTTCAGTAAAAACAAGATTTTTTACTTTTGACTTTTGACTTTTGACTTTTTAGCACATCAAGTATTCAACTTAAAACTCAAAACTATTAAGGTGCTGCCGCCGCCCTGCGGTTGGCAACAATCAGATTTGCCTGGTACTCTGCCGCTTTTTGCTGAGCCTTTGAATGGTTGGGGCTAGTTGACGGCACGGCTCTCATAAGCTGAACCGCTTTCTGCCATTCGCTTGCTACCGCAATCCACTCTGCTTGAGATTGAGCCGTCTGTGCCAAAACTGCCGCCTTCTGAGCGTTGTTAACGCCTTCCCTCCAAGAGTCAGGCTTAGGCGCGGCGGCTTTTGGTGCAGGAGATGCTGCTTTTGGCGCAGGAGATGCTGCCTTGGGCGCAGGAGGTTTGGGAACAGGGCTCGCGGGCGTAGCAGCATTAGTGGGAGCGGCTTTTGGTGCAGGAGGAGATGCTGCCTGTGGGGCCTCGCCAGATGCGCTGGGAGATGGAGATGTGGCTTTAGACGCAGGAGATGTGGCTTTTTTGGGGGAGGGCGAAGCTGCTTCGGGGGCGCTCGGTTCAGGGTTCGAGCCGCCACCGAAGGGGAAATTTCCAGTCAAGTAAAGCGCTGCGATCGCCCCCAAAGGCACTAAGATACCCACAGGTATTGCCCATTTTGGGAATTGTTTTTTCGGAGGGGGGGCTACATCTTCGTCTTCGTCTTCCTCGTCGTCTTCCTCGTCGTCATCTGGATCGAATTGTCCCTCTTGATAATAGTCTTCGCCATCGGGTTCGACATCATCTAAACCTACAGAGTCGTCAGGCATTCCAGTATCCGAGGCATAAAGCATTGGATCTGCTGGCATCAGATCTATTTCATCTTCCCACGCAGGGGAGCCGTCACCTGTGCGACGCCCGTAAACTTTGACAGTGTGAATTGATTCGACTCCCAAATTCGTCATCCCGCTGCGGATGAAATCCACCAATGCCATTTGACTCGGTACTTTGCCTGACTCCAGAGTTATGTGGAGGCAGCCGTTGTCCCGCGTCACATCGGCGTTGATGCCTTTGGGTTTGAGTGTACGGTTGATGCTAGATGCGATCGCTTTTGGATCGCCCTGCTTCAGAAGTTCCCGCAGGTTCTGTTGTGTCATGGGTAGCGCTCTTTTTTTTGGGGGGGGTGGAGAGCCGGCAAATAATATTAATCGATCGGCGTTCGGCGGCGGACAATATTTATTTACCACATTAACTTCTACTGTGGCATTCTGAGATTATTTCTCGTAGCTATTGAGATTTTTGCGCGCGATCGGATATCCAGCATATATCCGATCGCGCAATTTGTTGTAAAAATTTACCAGAAAGAATTGGTTTAAAGCCCGCCCGCCCGATCGGGAGAAATTAAAAGAAGCCTATTCATTACTCCAATCCTTTTCCTTCCAGGTAGAGGTCGCCCTCAAACTGTCAACTGTCAACTGTCAACTGTCAACTGACTGAAAGTCACGGCCCGCTCCTGCTGGGCTGTCTCTCCTCACCGAAACAAGCTAGAAAGTTCTATTACTTTGGTTTGCAGGGTTGAGACTTCTTCCCGGCCCCGCTTTAAAGAAGCTTCTAACTCTAGCAGCAAAGGCAAACTTTTTTGTAGTTTTTCTAAGCTGGCGTTCTTGACTTCTTGGCGAAAATAGTATATTCGTTTCGGATTGCCGAGGTCTAGAGCTTGAGCAATTTTATCATCGCGATCGCCCGCTTGGATCATTGCCTTCACCCACAGCCAAATCCGAAACTTACCAGTCAAGCCCGCCACAATCCTCAAACCAGGTTCGCTCTGAGCAGTTAAGCCCGCCAATAACTCTAAAGCAGCGGAAGTCTTGCCCTCGCGAATCGCATCGGCTAGCTGGAAGGTATTCTGGGCGTTACAGTGCACCAGTGCAGCAACTTCCTCGGGGTTGAGAGGTTGACTGCGATTGCCGGCAAACAGCAGCAATTTTTCGAGTTCGCTGTATAGCCCGCGCGTATCGCTACCGATGGATTCGGCTAAAAGTTCGATCGCCGTGGCGGTCAATTTGACATTCATTTCGCCGGCGACTTGGCGCACCCGCTGGGCTAACTCTTTTTCATTCCAAGGCGGAATCGGTGAAAATTCTCGGAATTCGGCGGACTTGGCGATTAACTTGGTAGATTTGAGCCGGCTGTCGGGTTTTTTGACAGATGTCAGCAGCAATACGGTACTAGGGGAAATTACTGGCAGCGTCCGTTCCAATTGGGCTAAAAGTTCCGCAGAGCACTGCTGCGTTACAGTCGTATTTGCCAGCCAGACAAAACGGCTGCCGGTGCCGAAGGGTGGCGTTAAAGCTCGATCGAGTCCTTCAACCACAGCGTCGGGTCGATCGGCAATAATCTTGTCATAGTTAAAACTAGCCCAGTTGGGGTCGAGGACTGAGGAGCGCAAACTTGTGACTGCTTGCGCGATCGCAAAGTCGTCTTCCCCCCAAAACAGGTAAATTGGCATATTTCAAGTTCAGCAGCCCAAAAAATCAGATTTGCACGATCCCGAAGTCCAACATATCCTGAATCAGACTCTTGATACAAAGTAAATGATTTTCTAGAAACTTCTTGAATAATTAGGTAAAAGCTGGTAGTGTAGATTGAGAAAAAAATGCTTTAGCGACTAAAACAGCTAAGACCATGGTCACTTTGAGTCATTATCATTTCCAGCAAATGTTGAAGCATCAAGCTGCTGTTAAATGGCAGTTTTGTAGTAGGCATAACGGAAGAATACACATCAAAAACCTGTTCAAAGTGTGGACATAAATTCAAATGGCGCTTTCAATATCCTGTTGAAAGCTTTGAGAGATACCTCCTTGACAGGAGAGCTTGCAGCTTTTTCTGTATTGCCATACACGGTAGTATCAGGCTTAGTCCTGGATTTGCCGGGTTAAATGTATCTGTTGAAAGCCCGCACCATAATATAAAATTTGGTGTGGCAGTATTTCACCGCGAGGAAATCAAGATTGGATGATACTTATCAAGCTTACGTAAATCGGGTGGCGCGAATGACGCTGCTGGACTCCTACAAGTCCCAGGTGGAACACATTCAGGAATCTCCAAAATTTAAGCCTGATGAAGCCGGTCACAGAACTCCTGTACCTTTTCCGGGTTATTCGGTGATTACGCCACCTGCGGGGGAAGATGCAGACAATACTGCACTTTATACTAATTTACACTCAGTCCAACAACGGCTATTGCAGGAAATCGCGGACGGTGCGATCGTAGCACTGCCTCCTGATAGCTTCCATTTAACCGTCGCCGATCTGATTTGGAGCAGCGCTTTTCGAGATGCCTCTGAGAAAAATCCAGAATTTGAGGGTCAACTGCGCGGGCGCATGAAAGATGGTTTTGCGGCCTGCAAACCCTTGGCGGGCGGCTCTCCCATACGCTGGACGGTGCTGGGGTTGATGGTGATGACTAGGGCTGTAGGTGTCTGTTTGGCACCGACGGACGAAAACTCTTACAAGCAAATTCTGGAGTTTCGTCGATCGATCTATCAAAATCCCGATTTAATTGCCTTGGGAATTGAACAGCAATATCATTTTACGGCACACATTACTCTGGCTTATTTTGGGGATACCGGGCCGAACCTAGACCGCGCTCATTTTTCTGCCCTGATGGCTGAGTTAAACGACCAATGGCTCGACACGCCCCAGGATCTGTGGGTGCACAAAGCCGAACTGCGGAAGTTTGACGATATGACTAGCTACGTGCGGCAACCGGATTGGCCTGTTTTTGAGTTTTGACCACGAAGGAAGAAGGAAGAAGGAAGAGGGAAGAGGGAAGAAGGAAGGAAGAGGGAAGAAGGAAGGAAGAGGGAAGAAGGAAGAAAGAGGTTCGAGCGAAGTTCGGCAACGAGCAAAGTACGGAATTTAACCGATACAAGCCAGAATTATGAGGAATCAAGGAAGATTTTCCCAATTCTTCCCCCTCTTCCCCTCTCCCCCTCTCCCAATTCTTCCCCCTCTCCCCCTCTCCTCCTCTCCCCCCTCTCCCCCTCTCCCCCTCTCCTCTGTCCCAACCTTCAAAATACTGCTTATAAAATGCTTTAATTATTCTGACTTGACAACAAAATCAAGCAAAAAATTCATGAGAAACCAGGAAAAATCAGTAATTCTGGTTTTTTAATTTTTAATGCAAAAGTGACTGTACACGTTGTTGGTATTGGTTTAGATGGAGCTGCTGGGCTGAGCGAATCGGCGCGGCAGGTTGTAGAAATGGCCGCTCTGCTCATCGGGAGCGATCGGCATTTGAGCTATTTTCCCCAGCAATCCTGCGAGCGCTGGGCGTTGGAAGATTTAACCGAAGCAATTCTGGAAATTAGGCGTTGGTTGGCCGCAGATGCGAATTTAGAGCCAGATGCAGGGACTTTTTCGCCCCCCTCCACCCCCTCGCATCAACTGATTGTAATTTTAGTTGCCGGAGACCCGCTGTTCCACGGCTGGGGAAAGTTGCTCATTTCCCAACTGCCACCGGATAAATTGACTTTTCACCCCCATGCAAGCTGCGTGCAGTTGGCCTTTAACCGCTTGCACATCCCTTGGCAGGATGCTCATTTTGTGGGTTCCCAGGGACGTTTTTTTGAGGAACTGACGGCAAAACTCAAGCTGGGTGTTGAGAAAATTGCGGTACTCGCAGACGAAACTCGCACTCCGGCGGCGATCGCAAGTTTGGTGAAAGCTCTGGATTTGCCCACACGCTACCAGTTTTGGGTTGGCGAAAATTTGGGTTCCGCCGAAGAACGCGTGGGCTACAAGTCTCTGGAAGCTTTGCTGGGAGAGGATTTTGCACTTCTGAGCGTGGTGGTGATGCTGCGGCAGTCCCCGCCGACAGAAGCTTTGGATTTGGGAAATTTGCCTTTGTTGGGTATTCCCGATGCAGCTTTTATCGGTTGTGGCGACAGGCCTGGTTTGACGGTTGAACGGGAAGTGCGGGTGTTGGTGTTGGCTCAATTGGCTTTGCAACCGGAACAAGTTGTCTGGGATGTGGGTGCTGGTAACGGTTCTGTGTCGATCGAGATTGCTCGTTTATTCCCGCAGTCCGAAGTATACGCGATCGAACAAACGGTTTCTGGCACTTCTGCGATCGAACTCAATTGTCGCCGTTTTGAGTTGCAAAATGTGTTTTCGATTCACGGAACCGCCCCGGAAATCTTGCACCGCTTGCGTCCGCCGCACCGGATTTTTATCGGTGGTAGCGGTGGAGGGTTGACTAAAATTTTGGGCGTTTGCGCGCTGCGGCTGCTCGCTGGAGGGTCGATCGTCCTAGCTTTGGATGTTTTTGAGGATATTGCTACTGTTTTAAGCTGGATTGGCGATCGGGTGCGCCGGGAACCCCACTGGAGTTACCGCATCGTGCAGGTGCAGTTATCGCGTTCTGTGTCTGCGGGCAGTTTGACTCGTTTTGATGCGTTGAATCCAATTTCGATTGTGACGATCGATCGACATTTGAATTAATTCTAGAATTTTAACCGCAGATGAACGCAGATGAACGCAGATGAATCGCTGCATAATATCCCGTCTTCTCGAACGATCGCACCTAATAATGGTGATTTTTCAGGACATGATATTATGATAGCTTAGATAATAGGTTTGCTCGCTGAGTAGACCAGGGTGCAAATTGATTAAATCAACTCAATGACCGCAGCAAATTAAATTAAATTAAGGTACTAGAATTGTGCAAATAAATCAGCTAGGGTTCCTATTTGTTGATGTTGTACTCTCGGCGATCGCCCTGATCGTTCTAATTCCGGTTGCAGTTCTATTCCTAGAATGCTGTGCAGCTTTCCTGTCCAGCTTTGGCGACACAGCGGAAACTCAAGAAGCCCGCCCCAAAGTAGCAGTTTTAATTCCCGCCTACAACGAAGCAGCAGGAATAGCCGCCACCATCTCCACTATATTGCCGCAGCTAACACCTCAAGACCGGCTGTTAGTGATTGCTGACAACTGCACCGACGCCACAGCAGAAATCGCCCGTAACAGCGGTGCAAGCGCGATCGAGCGCCACGACACAGAACGCAAGGGGAAGGGATACGCCCTAGATTTCGGCTTGCAGTCGATCGCCTCAGACCCCCCAGAAGTAATCATCATGGTTGACGCCGACTGCATTTGTCAGCCAGACGCGATCGACAAATTAGCCCGGGTGGCGATCGCAGAACAAAGGCCAGTCCAAGCAACATATTTAATGGAACAACCACCCAATCCTACCCCAAAAGATTCCATTTCAGCCTTAGCATTTCTAGTGAAAAACCTAGTCCGGCCGAGCGGATTAAAACAGCTAGGATTTCCCTCATTGCTAACAGGTACGGGCATGGCTTTTCCCTGGTTAATCATTCGAGATGTTCCTTTAGCCAGCAGCAATATCGTCGAAGATATGCAAATGAGCTTGGATTTGGCGATCGCCGGACATCCAACGGTATTCTGCCCCGAAGCCCGAGTCACCGGATGTTTGCCGCAGCAGGAACAAGTAGCTAAAACTCAAAGAACCAGATGGGAACACGGACACTTACAAACCTTGCTAACTCAAACTCCCAGGCTGGCGACAGCTTCGATCGAGCAACAGCGTTTTGACTTAATGGCGATCGCCCTCGACTTATCCGTCCCTCCCCTATCGCTTTTAGTTGCTATCTGGCTAGCCGCTTTTGCAGCATCCATACTAGCAACAATTATCGGAGCATCCGCGATTCCCGCCATATTATTAGGAGTACAAGGATTGCTAATTTTAGTTTCAATTGTCAGCGCTTGGGCAAAATTCGGGCGTGCCGACATTTCCGGCGCAACTCTATTATCTGTTCCTTTTTACATCCTGTGGAAAATCCCTTTATATCTGGGTTTTATCCTGAAGCGGCAAACCAAATGGGTACGCACGGAACGCGATGTTTAGTATTCGGTAATATTCCGTAGGGTGCGTCAGCCAAATAGTTGATGCAACTCGAAACTCTTGTTCCTGACGCACCTTAGGATGACGACTGTAAGTTATTTTTTGATCCGAGATTTGAAAGTATTAGATAAGCGTTGACGTAGCCGATCCGTTTGTTGCCCTATCAAAACACTCATCAAAACAATTCCCATCCCAATCAGTTGAATTGGCGTAAGTGTTTGGTGTAGTAAGACGAATCCCAGTAGTGTTGCTACTACAGGACTCATCAACCCTAGCGATGCCACAGCCGATGTTTTGAGTTTATCAATCCCCCGAAACCAAAGTGCATAAGCAACTCCAGTGCCGACTAAGCCCAGGTAAACGAAGCCCAATAGGTTAGTTGTTGAGATATGAGTTATTGGCCCTTCGATCGCTAGGGCGATCGGCAGCAGAACGATTCCACCAACTGTTAACTGCCATGCTGTAAAAACAAGTAGAGAAACTGGGCGTTTCCAACGTTTGACTAGCACCGTTCCCAGACCCATTGTTGCAGCTCCAGCGATCGCAGCAACAATGCCAATGCTATCAAGACGCGCATTAGGGCCCAGAACCAGCAACCCGACACCAATAAAGCCTGCGATCGCCACCACAATAGACAGCTTAGACGGTTTTTCATTCAATATTAACGAAGAAAATAATACGACTAATAAAGGTTGGATTGCGCCTGCCGTTGCAGCAACGCCACCCGGAAGGCGATAAGCAGCGACAAATAATAGTGCTTGAAAAATTCCGATATTGAGGCTACCCAAGAGCAGAATACGCCACCACCAAATACCTTTGGGCAGTTGTCTAAACCAGGCTGCTAGCAGAATACCGATGGGGAGCGATCGCAAAGCAGCCACTAATAGCGGATGGTTAGGGGGCAGGAGTTCAGTCGCTACAACATAAGTTGTTCCCCAGATCATCGGCGCCAGAGCAGTCAGCAGAATATCAGAGAGGCGAACAGTAGCTGTCTTCACAATTTTATCTTAACGTCAAGATACTTGATGCCAAGATTCTAGCATTTATCTTGATGTTAAGATGGTTGGCATCAAAATTTTTAGGTGAGTAGCATTTCAATGAATGCCGATCCAGTCGATGCGATTTTGGCTCAATGGCAAAGAGAGCGCCCTGACTTAGATGTGTCGCCAATGGGCATTATTGGTAGGATGGGGCGACTGACCAAATACTTAGAACGATCGCTTCAACAGACATTTTCCAACTTTGGCTTGAACGTTGGAGAATTTGATGTGTTGGCGACATTGCGCCGTTCTGGCCAACCGTACCAGCTTACGCCGACCGAGCTATTCAATACATTGATGGTTTCATCGGGTACGATGACGCATCGTATAGATCGCTTAGAACGGGCCGATCTTGTGAAGCGCATGGACGATCCGAGCGATCGCCGAGGGACGCTAATTCAGTTAACCGATAAAGGTTTCAACGCGATCGAGAAAGCTGTTGAGGCTCATGTTGCCAATGAGCATCGACTCCTTAGCGCTTTAGACGAAGCCGAACGTAAAGTTCTAGCTCAACTGCTGCGGAAGCTTTTAATTTCATTTGAGGAGTAGCGGTGACAGTAAAAAATCATTGCAGCGGATGCACAAAGTCTTTTTACTTCGTTGCAATCATACTTGTCACAATACAGAAATCGTTCAACTTAGCGAAATCCCAGATTTCTGTATCTGTTTTCTCTGCTAGCCCGTGAAATTCAACATGGCTAGCGTTAGGGAAAATATCAGCCAAGCGAGTAACTAATTTTCGGCTCAGATTTTGATCGAATAGTAGTTTCAAGCGACACTCACCGAAGCAACTAAACGACGATCGCGATCGGCGACAAACTCTAAACAGGCTCTAATATCTGTTTCTGTCAGTTCTGGGAAGTCGTCAATAATCTCAGTAATAGACATTCCAGAAGCCAGCCAGCCAAGAACATCGTAAACCGTAATTCGCATCCGACGAATGCAGGGCTTGCCACCACGCTTATCTGGCTCTATGGTGATGATATCGCGATAGCTCATAAAAAGGTTTCAACCGCCTTGAATCCCCTTTCGGGGTTAGAGGGGTATGGTTGCCCCTCTGTGGAGATATGGTTGTCTCCGAATCCCTTTCGGGTAATGTTCGCTTGTCGGTCAATGTTATAAGGGCTTTTTCCGGCTAGCAGCACTGTTTCAGTGACCTTGAAACAGTTTAACTACTAGCGACAGGGCAGGGGACTAGCGTCGCATCCACAGGGTGTCGTGACCCAAATAACGTAGACCTGCGTGAGGTCTTAGGCTGGTCAGAATGGCTTACTTGATTTCTCTTGCAAGCCCAATCTCTTTAGAGTTGGGTTCCTGACGATACAGGTAAAGTGTTTGCATCTACATTATAGAAAAATATATCGGAAAATAAAAACAAAAAAATCTGAAGCTGGAAACTTCCAACTTCAGACTTTTACTAACTCCCCGGGTAGGATTTGAACCTACGACCAATCGGTTAACAGCCGATCGCTCTGCCACTGAGCTACCGAGGATTGCGTGGTTTTTGTCACCCACATTTACTAATAGTAGCTGAACTTAGAGGATTTGGCAAGGCCTTTGACAAACTTTTTTTCGATCGTACAGAAAGCGGGTTCCAGCAGCTAATGCAGCCCCATTCTCATTCTGGCGAGACGCTGCTGCGATTCAGGATCGAGGGAATTCGACAGAAAACGACTGGAGTTGTGTTTGCGGGATTTGTGCTGGCGCTCGCTGCGGCGGGCGGTGGATTCTACGTCAGCGGCTAGTTGTTCGGCGGACATCCATTCGGCACCGTAGCCGACTACGGTCAATTGCTGCGCTCGGTCTGAGGTGGCGACAATCATCCGCCCTTTGCCTTTGACCGATCGCAACTCGTAGCGCAAACTAGCACAAGACTTTTCAATATAAGTATCTGCCGTCTGACCGAAGTCAGTGTAGTGCACTGATAAATTTTTAGTAATAATTTCTTTAACGCTCGGAGTATCTCGATAGTGAGCGTCAAACACCAGTCTGGCCTCAAAATCTTGAACGGCGCTGTAGTTAACTAAAACCTCAATCAACTCGCGGCGGGCTGTTTCGAGTTCGTCGCGATCGCGCTTCTCTCGGAGTCGAGGCCAAAGTCCAATCATGTTATAGCCGTCTACAAGTAACACTGCTTGCGATATATAGGGTGACATGGTTCAAGGCTGAAGAGCTCCAGCAGATAGAGGACGTTATTTGCATTGTTCATCAAAGCTTTTGTTAAATCTTATTACAGATTGATGATTGATTGCTACCTCCGATCGCAATAATTAAACCCCCCAAATCCCGAAAAGCTTGGGATGTGGGGGGTGATACGATTTTCGATTTTCGATTTTCGATTTTTGATTAAAGAATCGGGAATGACTTGTCACATAAGGGTTTGGAGTTTGCTTGCAGTTGCATTCCTGTGGGAAATTGGTGTGGGATTTGTGCGATCGTCTTCTGCAAGCTTTGCTAGCGCGCGATCGATAAATTTTTCCGCTTACTCGACAGATTCCACGGATACGGGCGATGGCTTACGCCCCGCTTCGCTACGGACAACCGTCGGCAGAGATATTTTCTCCACCGCAGGAGTACAGCCCAGCCACTGCACCGACAAGTCCGCAAACTGCTGCGGGGCGCCACTCACGCAAAAACGAGTCGGCAGCGCAGCACCCGAATTTCGCAGCCCTAAAACCTCCAATTCTCGGGCAGCAGCAGCCACCACGCGCACCGCAGGATCGATTAAATTCACCCCAGCAGGCAAGAGCGATCGCAACACGGGAGCCAACAGGGGATAATGAGTGCAACCGTAAATCAGCGTATCAATTCGCTGCTGAATCAAAGGAGCCAAATATTCCCGAGCCACCTCAGAAGTATAAGGATCGTGAATCCGGTTTTGCTCCACCAGAGGCACAAAAGCCGGACAGCTAACCTGCCATACCCGACAAGAATCATCCATTTCCAAAATCGCATTTCGATAGGCATTGCTAGCAGCCGTAGCAGGAGTTGCGATCACCCCGATCCGCTTGCCTTGCTGCACCGCAGCCTGGGCCCCCGGCAGAATTACTCCCAGCACCGGAATATCAAACTCAGCCTGCACCATCTCCATCGCCAAAGCAGAACTGGTGTTGCAGGCCATAATGACCATTTTCACATCCTGTTCCACCAGCCAGGCCATAATTTCGCGGACAAAATGCACAATTTCCGACGCCGCCCGAGTGCCGTAAGGCAGTCTCGCCGTATCTCCAAAATAAAGTATTGATTCGTTGGGCAATTGTTTGTATAACTGCGTCAAAACAGTCAAACCGCCCACGCCACTGTCAAATATACCGATTCTTTGTTGTCTAGAGTCTGTTGTCATTTGTTAGCTGTCAATAGTCTGTTTTCAATGGTCATCAGTTATTAGTCATCAGTCAGTAGTCATTAGTCAGTAGTCATCAGTTATTAGTCATTAGTCAGTAGTCATTAGTCAGTAGTCATCAGTTATTAGTCATTAGGGAAAATTACCAATGGGAGCATCTCATTTTTGTAAAAAGCATTTTTTCTTTGAGTGCGAGCGTCCCCGCTCGCGTATTGTACGATACGCGAGCGGGGACGCTCGCACTGTAAATGCAAAACTTAGATGCTCCCTTACCAATTACCAATGCCCAATGCCCTGTTTGCCCAATTCCCAATTCCCAATTCCCAATTCCCAATTCCCAATTACCAATTACCAATTACCAATTACCAATGCCCGATTCCCTGTTTGGCCAATGCCCTGTTTGGCCAATGCCCATTATCTTTGTTGAAGATAATATAAAATGCCACGAGCGATCGAAGCCGCCATTTGACTCCGGTAAGCTGGATCGGAAAGTTTAGCAGCATCCTCAGCACCTGTGACAAAACCGACTTCCAGCAACACAGAAGGCATAGCACTCTTCCTCAAAACATAAAATCTCGCCTGCCGCACCCGACGGTCTTTCGCCCCCGTCCCATCCAAAATACTGGCGTGAATCACCCGGGCTAAATCTTCCCCGCTATCGAAATAATAAGTCTCAATCCCGCTAATATCCGGGCGACTCATATTAATCGCGTTGGCGTGAATGCTGACAAACAAAGTAGCATTCACCCGTGATGCTAAAGAAACTCTCGGTTCTAGGTCAATTTCGCTGTCGTCAGTCCGAGTCATTACGGCTTGCACGCCCTGCTGTTCTAGCAGCCTTGCCACCTGATATGAGATATCTAAAACAATTTCCTTCTCCTGAATGCCCCCAATCCCGACGGCACCCGGATCGCGGCCGCCGTGGCCAGGATCGATCGCCACTACGAAACGACGGTTAGAACCTTGGGGCAAATCACCCGCTCCTATACTGCTTCTCGGCGGCAACGGCTGCGGATTTGGATCGCGAGTCAAAGGTGACTGCGCGCTAGCACTCGATCGCAATTGCAAAGACAGCATCTGCGGGTTAGGTCTCGTCACCCTGCCTACCTGTACCCCCGATCGCGGCTGCACCCAAATCACCACAGTCTCCGCGTCTTCCTGGCTGGCGGTAAACGATACAGGACTGTTGCCATCGAGCTGAGGAATTTGCCCCGCCAGAGAACTAGAAGCAAGCCGAATCCAGTAAGCTTTCGATGATTGATCCCACCCGCTGGTATAGGAGACTTGGCGGTCAGTTCTCACCACGAATTGCGTGCCGTTACTCGCTAAATCAATGGACTGAACTCTCGCTAAACTTCCTTGAGCTGGTCTCCCAACAGTTAGGGGTTGGGAGCGCGTCAGGATTGGCGGACTCGTGCCTCCTGGCGATAGCACAACCGAGCCAGAATTGCCGACAGAAGCGCGCCACTGAGTATTAGAACTCTTCATCCGCAAAGTTACGCGGGTAACGGGCGGATCTGTTGGCAATTGCCGGACTTCAATCTTGTCAACTCCGTGCTTGCCGTTAGTTTGAGGCTGTTGGCCGCCCGCGCCCGGAGCTAAAGTAGCTCCTTCAATATCGAGGGTGGCGATGTCCCCGGCCCGACTTTGTTGAAAATTAATTTGGGGGTTGCCACCGGCAGTACGGATCAAAAAACCGTCCGCCGTCACCTGAACGTTCTGAACTACAGTCGCTTCAGCAGATTGGGTTTCCCTTGCTGAAGGTTCAACCGATAATCTTTCTCCCCCGGGTTCTGAGATCGAATTTTGAGTTCCTCCCCGTACCGGTGCGGGCAAATCTACTGTCCACTCGCTGGCAGAAATGCCCCGAAATTTTACTTGCTGGGGGTCTAGAGTAAACCCGTCTTTGAGTTCGACGACTATTCTGGTGGTATCGTCGTCAAACTGTCCTACTCGCACAGATTCGATCGCCCCTGACAGCGGTTTGTTGACCGAGGGACTGCCCAGACTCGTCCCCGGTAAGTCGATTACCAATCGCGTGGGGTTGAAAATCAGTTGAGCCTTGGGTTGGACTCCCCCCTCTGTTCTAATGTAGAGCCGGTTCTCTGAAGCATCAAACCGCCAAGATTGCAGTCTAGCTGCTTCGGCGGCTCCGGCGAGCAAAAATACACTTAAGAAACTTGGTAGTAGCCAGTGGAATTTCACGACAGTTTTTTCCTCGTTTGCGTTACTGCTAAAAGCTGGAAGGGTGCTGCTTGCCCGAGTGGCTTTCAGCAGTTCGCCGCCAGCAGACCGGGGGCCAGGGGCCGTCAGTTGTTGGCTAAATGACTTTTTTATGCGTTAACTGGCCGCCAAATCCCCAATTATGACATTTTGGAACTTTCCTGCATACTTGGGGGCGATCGGTTATAAGCTGACTGAGAAATTGTTGGCACAAGGGAAGGTATTTATAGCAAAAGGAAGAAGGAAGTTCGGCAACGAGCACGCGATCGGGATTTTTAAAATGCGATCGGTTAGAAAACTTTAATTATCTATCGTCGCCAGAGAACTCAGAAGCAATAAAGTCAATGGTTTCAGCAATTCATAATATCCGGACGATCTGGTGCTGCTACTATTTATAGGAGCAATTAACCCTTATTTCTTGAAGTTAGAAGTTGGAATTTTACCAGAAAGAATTGGTTGAAAGCCGGAACCCCGATCGGGAGAATTTAAAATCAGACTATTCATTACTCCAATCCTCATCCTTCTAGGTAGAGGTCGCTCTCCTTCGGTCAACTGTCAACTGTCAACTGTCAACTGTTGAACGCTCTTCAAGGAATCTGTACGACGGGTCTTTAATGGATAGAGATAGTTACAGTAAGGGTAATAATCCGTTTGACAGTTGCATTGTCTTCTAACTTTTCATAGGCTACCTTGATAACTTAACAACCTACTTTCAGCATGATCAGGATTTCCCAGATTGAAATGACTTTTGAATGCAGCTAAATATTAGTTCCAGACCAACTGGCATATCCTTTTATAAAATCATTGTCTCTCACAGCTTGACATTGACATACAACTACATAGCGCCTCTTCCGTCTTTTTTTATGGCATTGTTACAGTCGGACATTTTGGGTAGTAATGGAAACTTAGTTGTTAGTTAGGTTTCCGGCATCGCTAATCTTAAACGATGATAGCCAGTCAATGCTGTTAACTGTAAATGGAGAATGTTTTGTCTCACTTTGTTTGGTGCCTAATGCTTTGTCACCAACAGTCTTTGAGCGTATACGATCGACAGCCAAAGGATTGGTTGCTTGACGGGGGAAAAGTTTTGACCGGAGATATTGTTATCGCAGTTGTCAAGTTTTTGCGACACCAGAAACAATCGATCGGCTTCTGGCAAAAACCTGTGATTTGGTTTGATGACCTGCCTTTCGACTAACTGCATAACTCCCACGTATACTACCAGTTAGAGAAGATACAGTATCTTGGCGATTCTGTCAATCTCTAAATTGCTGAAAAAAGCGACCATAAAATTAAATAAATCAACTCACCTTAGCTGCAAAATTTCGATCGATCCAGTTCAAAATTGCTTCATTTACTTGTTCCGGGCATTCATCCTGGGGACAGTGGCCGGCATTGTCTAATTCAACTAGCTCTACATACTGGGGATTGCATTCGACAAATTGGTGGGGCCGGGCGAACCGAGGGGGAATCATCCGGTCTTGTTTGCCCCAAATTAACAGCATCGGGATTGTGGAATTTCGCAGTACAGTCTTGACACCGGGGCTGAATTGTGAACTGCCTACAGCTTTAAATACAGCGCAGAAGGTACGGGCTGCTCCCCGATCGCCCGCAGGCCCTGATAGAATGTCCACTAATTCGTCGGTAACAGATTCCGGGTTGGCGTAGGCAAAGCCGACCCAGCGGCGGACAACTGAAGGTTTGCGGACGAAAGCAAACAGAGGCCTGAGGATGAGCGGAGAAACAAACCAGCTTTCCACAGCTTCGATCGCGGGTAACAGCCATCCTGGCACCGCCTCGGCTCGCACAGAGGGGTCTGGGAGGCTAATCATCACCGTGCCGGCCACCATCTCCGGGTGAGCGGCGGCGGCGGCCAGACAAATCAGGGAACCGATCGAATTTCCTGCCAATACTACCGGCTCTCTGATAAAAGTCAGCCAAAAATCATACACTTGATCGACCCACAAAGACACAGAGTAGTTAACGGGAGCTTTTTGGGAAGCGCCAAAACCCAACAAATCCAAGGCGTAAACTGTATGTTTTTCGGCGAGGGGGCCGAGATTTTGACGCCAATGACCGATCGAAGCTCCAAACCCGTGCAGTAAAATAATTGGGGTGCTTGATGTGGCGGAGGCTATTGGTTTGGTAGCAGCATCTGGAAGATCGATCGCGCCTTGATTGTTCCCCAAAGCCGGCCGCAAATAGCTGTAGCGAGTTTGCCAACCGCGCCACACCCAGTCTCGTTGAGTTCCTACCCGTTGGTGCCAGTGCAGATAATTTGTCAATTTTGCCTCAGCTCGCAACATAAATTTACATTTGCTTATACCCATTCTACAAGGCAAATCAGGGGACTTGGGGAACGGAGCGGACTGGCTAGATTAGCTAATAAAAGCCGTTTTAGCTGATTTTTAACGATTTACCGGGAATTTGCGACCTTTTTACCATCAATCTGGCACGGGGGCGGGCGATCGTGTGTGAAGTTAAAATAAAACTAAGCAGAAACTTAGCCAGACTGAGTAGAATAACAGGTATTGTAAGAATTCATTTACGATAGTCCAAATATTCCCTAAGGCTTTAGCTGAGGGGAGAGAGGGCGCGGTAGTACGTCCGGTAAGGGTAACACCTTACAAAATAGCTCGATCGGACAAAATGAAAGATTGGTCGATCGAACCTGTAATTATCAAGAAGCTTCAATATTAAACTACTGATTGTAAAACCATTCATGCCTGTGATTGAAAGAAGACAAAATCGCAACCTACCCCAGATTAACGAAAATATTCGATACCCCAAAATCCGGGTGATCGATACCGACGGCGCGCAACTAGGGATATTGACACCCGCAGAAGCGCTGCGTCTGGCAGAAGAAAAAGAACTCGACCTCGTACTTGTCAGCGACAAAGCTGACCCGCCTGTATGTCGCGTCATGGACTACGGGAAGTACAAATTCGAGCAGGAAAAGAAAGCGCGAGAAGCTAAACGGAAGCAACACACTGCTGACGTGAAGGAAGTGAAGATGCGCTATAAAATTGAAGAACACGACTACCAAGTGCGCCTCAAACTAGCAGACCGCTTTATCAAATCTGGGGACAAAGTAAAAGCCACGATCATGTTCAGAGGTCGGGAAATCCAACACAGTAACCTAGCAGAGGACTTGCTCAAGCGCATGGCCACAGATTTGCAGGAAATCGCAGAGGTGCAGCAAGCGCCGAAAAAAGAAGGCCGCAGTATGATGATGCTGCTGTCGCCGAAAAAATAGTTATGAGCAATTAGTCATCAGTCATCAGTCATCAGTCAATAGTAATAGACTGGTGACGGTAGACTAATTGCCACGCCCCAAAAAGGATATAGGTTTCCGACTCTAGTCGTCGAGGGTCAAAACAAAAATTTTAGACCAAAGTTCCAGCTCCTAGATTCCATCTGTGGAGCAAATCTAAAATCGTTCGATGCTCGCGCTAGCCGAAGTCTAAAATCTAAAATCTAAAATCTAAAATCGGGATATCTACGCACTCTTAAGCATGGAAAATTTTCAAATCAGCGCTTGGGCGGGAGCAGGAAAAGGAGTGCTGCGATCGCTCAACCTGCGATCGGAAGAAGTAGAGCGAACCATACTGATGTTCCTCGTCTACACTCTAACCTCCGTCGGGCTGATCTGGCTGGAACTCAGCACGGTAGGTCTGTTTTTAGACGAATTCGGTGCGGACAAAATGCCCTTTATCTATATAGCCAGCGCCTTTATTGGTTCTGGTTTGGGATTTGTCTACTCGTGGATGCAAAAAATCCTGCCGCTGAGACGCACCGTTGTAGCGGTTCTGGGAATGATGTCGGTACCGCTATTTTTGTTTAGATTCGGCATCGGCTACGAAAATACTAAGATAGCTGGCATCAGCATCGCTTTTATTACTATTTTTTTGATGTGGCTGTGGGTGGAAGCTTGCTATGTCCTCAATGACCTCAATACTTCCATTACTTCCAACCAACTGTTTAATATTAGAGAAATCAAGCGCACCTATCCGCTAGTCAGTAGTGGTTATCTAGTGGCTGGGGTAGTTAGCGGGTTTTCTCTGCCAGTTTTGCTCTATGTAGTCGGACTCAAAAACGTTACTCTAGTATCGGGGTTAATGGTGGCGACAGGCTCGCTGTTGCTGTACTACCTCACAGAAAAATACCGTCAAGCTTTCCCGGAAACGGCTCACTGGACAGATGACGAGGACGAAGACGACCAACAAGAATTTACCGCCCGAAAAATAACAGGCCCTCTCCAAAAATACGCCATACCTCTAGTTAGTTTTTTCGTCCTTGCAGAAGTCCTCTATGTGTTGGTAGATTTTCAATTCTACAGCCAGCTAGAATACCAAAACCCTTCGGACGGCGCTAGTGGAGCTAGCTGGATTGCTAGCTTTTTGGGCATTTACGAAGGCATACAAGGTTTGTTTCAAGTGGCGACTCAGTGGTTCGCCTCCAGCCGCTTGGTAGAACGAATCGGTGTATTCGTGACGGCGATGATTTTGCCGGCGGGAATCGCTATTCTGGGCGTGCTGACGATAGGAGCATCCCTGGGCCAGCTAGTATCTGTGTTCATCGGACTGATATTGCTGAGATTTCTGGACGAACTGCTGCACTACACGCTGTTGGAAACGGTGAGCCCGGTTTTGTTCCAACCGATTCCTGACAATATTCGATCGGGAATTCAAACTCTAGTCAACGGTGTGGGCGAACCTCTGTCCTGCGGTGTGACAGGAGTTGGCATCCTGATTATGCTGTGGGTGACAGACAAGGTACTTCCCCACCAAGACGAAAAAGACACACTATTTCATGACAATCAAAGCTTGGTATTCATAGGTGCGATCGTACTTTTGGCCCTGGTGTGGCTGTTTGTAGTCTGGCTGATCCGCTCTCAATACGTGGGTTTGTTGGTCAAAAGTGCTGAACGGGGGCGCTTGGGCGTCACTGACGTTGACCTGAAAGCTCTCAAACGCGCAGTGGTGGAAACTCTGGAAAAGCCGGGGGGCGAAGATGAAAAGCGCTCTTGTATAGAACTGCTGACGCAAATTGACCCGAAAAATGTCGGAGAAGTTTTGGCGCCGATCCTGGAAGTGTTACCTTCGGCTTTGCAGCGCCAGAGCTTGGAAACAATGCTGCAACACCCAAACCCGGAATATTTAGAAGCTGTACGGGCTCTATCGCAGCAATCCTTGCCGCCGGAGGTGCTGGCCTTGGCTTTGCGCTACATCTGGCTGACGGAGGCTGAACCGAATATTGACAACTTGCGGCCTTATTTGCAGCCGAATGTCGATCCGGTAGTACGGGGTACGGCGGCTGCTTTAATTATGAGAAGGGGCGATCGCCAGCAAAAGGCAGAGGCTACTAATACGCTGCGCCAAATGCTTACCCACAAGATGGAACGAGAACGGGTGATGGGGACGCGGGCTCTGGGAGAGGCTGATTATTTGCAAGGACTGCGGCTTTATATCCCGAATCTGTTGCAAGATGAATCTCTGCGAGTGCGCTGCGCTCTGTTAGACGTGATTTCTTCTACTCATTCGGAAGAATATTATCCTTCGCTGCTGCGCGGACTCGGTTACAAATCGACTAGGGAAGCGGCTTTGCAGGCGATCGTCAAACTTCACAATGATGCGATTCCTTTGCTCGTCTATTTGGCTGAGGATATCCATAAGTCAGATTTGGTCAGATTGCAAGCTTGGACGGCTCTCGGTCAAATAGGGACTGTGGAGGCGATCGACATTTTGGTCAGCAATTTGATGACGGCTTGGGGAACTACCAGGCGCAACATCCTCCGCATCCTGTTGAAAATGCCATCGGAAGCGGGTATAGAAGGGATTCTAGACCGCATCGGCCGCAGCGGATTGGAAACTCTTATCGAACAGGAGTTGATGTTTATCGGTCAAATTTATGCAGCTATGGTGGATTTGTCTGGTGTAACAACCTATGGCAATTTTGCCGATCGAGATGCCAGCAGGGGTGCACCCGAGAACGATACGGCTCAATTGTTGCAGCGCGCTCTGGCGGGGTTGGAAGCTGATGCTAAGGAACGATGTTTTTTGCTGATGAAGTTTCTTTATCCGTTGGACACCGTACAAGCTGCTGCTTTCAACATTGCTTCTGGCCAACCTTCTTTGGTGGCTAGGGGATTGGAAATTCTCGACAATACTGTGGATATCGCTAAGAAGCGATCGCTGATCAATTTGTTGGATCAGCACTCGGAAAGAGAGAAATTGAGCAATCTCTCGGAATTAATGGTGTACAAACCTCTATCCCCGAGCGATCGTTTGCGCCGCTTACTGGAATTGCGCCATTTCCTTTCGGATTGGACTTTAGCTTGCTGTTTTCACTTGGCGAGGGAAGCGCGTTGGAGCCTTACCGCCCAACAAACTCTTGTCTGTCTGCAACACCCGACGGGTTTTGTCCGCGAAGCAGTGTTAGCCTATTTGAAAATAGCTTCACCGCGGGCTTTGCTCGAATTGTTGCCGAGGCTGCAAAATGACCCCGATAATTTGGTATCAGCTCAAGTTGAAGAGATGATGGCAGAGTTGGGTGCTGGGGGGAAAAGGTAAAGAAGGAAGAGGGAAGAAGGAAGAAGGAAGAAGGAAGAAGGAAGAAGGAAGAAGGAAGAAGGAAGAAGGAACAAAAAGAAACTATCTTCAATACCTAATTCCCAATACCTAATGCCCAATGCCCAATGCCCAATGCCCAATGCCCAATTCCCCTTCCTTTGTTAAAGTTTAAATTAATCACTGCATCGCATTATGTTAACTAGCGTCGAACGCCTATTGTTTGTCAGGGAAGTTCCGATTTTTAAGGAACTGCGGGATGATTTTCTTGTCCGTCTAGCATCGGTAATGGACGAACTTTCGTTTCCTTCTAAGCACAGGATTTTTACGGAAGGACAAGAAGGTCGATCGCTCTATATCTTGGTATCGGGTACGGTGCGGGTGCATATAGGCGATCGGGATTTGGCACAGTTGAAAGCGGGGGCTTGTTTCGGGGAAATGTCGCTATTTGATGCGGAACCTCGATCGGCTTCTATTTCGACTCTGGAACAATCGGAGTGTTTGATGCTGACTCAAATGCAGCTTTATGATGCGATCGATGAAACGCCGGGAATTGCTGTTAATATTATTCGCTTGCTGTCGCGCCGGATTCGCGAGTTGAATATCAAGTTGAATGCTAAAGAGGCGGTTATGCCACCGACAGATCCTGTGAGAGTTCCTGAAATGCGATGAATATTGGGAATCGGGAATTGGGAATTGGGAATTGGGAATTGGGAATTGGGAATTGCGGATAGTTTATTCCTTCTTCCTTCTTTCCTCTTCCTTCTTCCTTCTTCCTTCTTCCTTCTTCCTTCTGCTATCAAACAATTAAAAACCCGGTTTCTTATGGCTAGAAGCCCATCCCACAAAAATCTTTTTTCTTGTGGGATGGGCTTCTAGCCCGTCCCAAAATTTGGTTAAAAGGATTTTTGCAAGAGGTCTATTGAAGAAATCGGGTTGTTTAAAATCGATAATGAAGCGCGATTTGCTGTCTAAACTATTCGGAAAATAAAAGGGTAGCGGTAAGCTTCGTTTGGAGTTTGCAACACGTGGATAATAGCCATGATTGTCAGTCCCCAATGTAGGAGATAACCTAGCGGCACTAGGATAAACCCGGCAAGCCCAAAAGTCACCACAGTTAACGCCACAATCACAGCGCTGTACACCCATACATTCAAGTGAAAATTGATGGCTTCGGTGGCGTTTTCTTTGACAACGGGGTCATCAGATACTAACAATACAGCGATCGGCGCTCCGATCGATAAAACTAACGTGCTGAAAAAAATCGCCCCGTGACACACCAGTGATAGCAGCTTCCGCTTGTCGGAGTCGTACATATTACTTTGATTCCTTGACTTTAGTGATAATTTTACCTTTAATAGCAACTCTAGCACAGGCTATAATGGCGATCGGGTGATGATTCCCCTACCTATTTTGTGATGACAACAGAACTCGAAACTGAACTGCTAACTGCTGTTGAGCGCCGGCGCAACTTTGCTATTATCTCCCACCCTGACGCGGGAAAAACTACTTTGACAGAAAAGCTGCTGCTTTACGGAGGTGCAATTCACGAAGCAGGTTCTGTGAAAGCACGGCGGGCTCAGCGACACGCTACTTCTGACTGGATGGCGATGGAACAGCAGCGGGGAATTTCGATTACTTCTACTGTTTTGCAGTTTGAATATCAAAATTATCACATTAATCTGCTCGATACTCCCGGACACCAAGATTTTAGTGAAGATACTTATCGTACTCTGGCGGCTGCTGATAATGCGGTGATGCTTGAGGATGCTGCTAAGGGTTTGGAACCGCAAACTCGCAAGTTATTTGAAGTTTGTAAGTTGCGACGTTTGCCTATTTTTACTTTCTTTAATAAGCTCGATCGCCCTAGCAGAGATCCTTTGGATTTGTTGGACGAAATTGAGAAGGAATTGGGGTTGCAGACTTATCCGGTGAATTGGCCGATCGGTACGGGCGATCGCTTTAAAGGTGTTTTCGATCGCAGAGGGCGCAAAATTCACTTGTTCGAGCGGACTAAACACGGTTCTCGCGCTGCTGTTGATACGGTGATCGAATTGGGCGATCCGCGCATTGAGGATTTGTTGGAACAAGACCTTTACTATCAGCTCAAAGAAGAGTTGGAACTGTTGGATGAGTTGGGAACTGAACTCGATTTAGACTCCGTTCGCGCTGGGAAAATGACTCCGGTTTTCTTTGGTAGTGCGATGAGCAATTTTGGGGTCGAGCTGTTTTTGGATGCGTTTTTAGATTACGCCATGAAGCCGATCGCCCGCAACAGCAGCGCCGGGGAACTTCCGCCAACTTACGAAGATTTTACCGGGTTTGTGTTTAAGTTGCAAGCGAATATGGATCCGAGACATCGCGATCGCGTGGCGTTTATTCGCGTTTGTACCGGCAAGTTTGAAAAGGACATGAACGTCACTCACGCTCGGACTGGTAAAACGGTGCGTTTGTCAAGACCTCAAAAGTTATTTGCTCAGGATCGGGAATCGATCGAGGTTGCGTATCCGGGCGATGTTATCGGTTTGAACAATCCGGGGGTTTTTGCGATCGGCGATACTATTTTCACCGGTCAAAAAGTCGAATATGAAGGGATTCCCTGTTTTTCGCCGGAACTTTTTGCCTTTTTGAGAAATCCGAATCCTTCTAAGTTTAAGCAGTTCCGCAAAGGTGTTTCGGAGTTGCAGGAAGAGGGCGCTGTGCAAATTATGTATTCGGTTGATGAGTCGAAACGCGAACCGATTTTGGCGGCTGTGGGACAGTTGCAATTTGAAGTGGTGCAGTTCCGAATGCAGTCGGAATATAATGTCGAAACTACGATCGATATGTTGCCTTACAGTGTAGCTCGTTGGGTAGATGGCGGTTGGGATGCCCTGGCCAAGGTGGGACGGCTGTTTAATACTGTGACGGTGAAGGATTGTTGGGGAAGGCCGGTTTTGTTATTTAGGAATGACTGGAATTGCCGTCAGGTGGAAGGTGAGCATCCTGTTTTGAGGTTAAATGCGATCGCGCCTGTGGTTTCTGGTTTGGCCGTTACCGCGGAGTGAGATTACCACGATTACCTTGAATGAAAGACAACCCTAGATTCGATCGAAATCTTCCGAGTGGCGATCGTTGACATAAGCGCGATCGCCTCCATCAACCCCAAGCAGTGCGAAGTGCAAGCAGATTTCGACATTCGGGGCGATCGAGTTTGATCGATCGCCCCCGGCTACGGCAAACTGATCGGTTTGTACGAATCCCGCAAACCAGAAACCTGGAAGCATCCAGTCACAAATTATTCCCTCACCTACCGCCGCTTGTTTGAATTAGAAGCGTGTCTGCTGGAAAAAGAACGATCGGGAAAAAGCGGTTTATTCGGTCAATTAATTGTGCGCTGAGGTGATACAATGGCATCAGAAAAAAACTGGTATCTAGTTGGCATCGCATTATGGTTGCTTTACCCGATCGCCTATTGATGAGCGCAGAAGAATACCTGACTTGGGAACCCACCCAAGAAGAACGCTACGAGTATTGGGATGGCGAAGTCGTCGCTATGAGTGGCGGAACCCGCAATCACAATCGGATTACCTTCAACTTCTCCAAGGTTCTAGATGATGCCCTTGTCGATCGCCCTTGCGAGATGTACATGGCCGATGTCAAAGTCCAAGTGGAACCAGGACAAAAGTATTTTTATCCTGATGTTGTGGTAACTTGCGACGATCGCGATAACGATCCGCAATTGGTGCAATTTCCTTCCTTGATTGTCGAAGTTTTGTCACCTTCAACAGAAGCTTTGGATCGCGGCGCAAAATTTGCTAAATATCGCCAATTTTCAACGCTGCAAGAGTACGTCTTGGTGCAAGTCGAACAGCCCAGAGTAGAAATGTTTCGGCGCAACGAACAAGGGCTATGGGTGCTGTCGGAGTATGGTTTGGGCGATACTTTGCGACTGGAATCAGTGGATGTCGAAATTGCGATCGACCAATTGTACCGCCAAATACAATTTTCTTAGTCTCGCGTTGCGCGGACATTGTTTGTGTAGCCACGAATTCCATTCGTCCTTTCTCTCTTTCTTTCTTTCTTTCTTTCTTAGTCCGCGGAGGCGGACATTGTTTGTGTAGCCGCGAATTCCATTCGCCGGGTATCCAACGGAAATTCACCCAATATTCACCCAATATTCACCCAATATTCACCAGATATTCCCCCTTTCTTCCTTACAAAACTTGCTTGGGGGCGATCGGAATTTCAATAATAAACTCAGTCCCCTCTCCAGGTGCAGAAACACAACTCAACTTTCCGCCATGAGAACTCACAACAATCGAGTGCGAAATCGATAATCCCAAACCAGTTCCCGAACCCACCGGCTTAGTTGTAAAAAACGGATCGAATATCTTGTGCAGCACCTCACTGCTCATCCCTGGCCCACTATCAGCCATTCTAATAATAGCAGAATTGCGATCGGTCACCTCCGTAGAAATTGTAATAGTAGGCTGTTTATGAGAGCTTTCCGGGCAATCTCTTGCCAACAGCAGCGCATCGATCGCATTTGTCAAAATATTCATAAATACCTGATTCAACTGCGACGCATAACAAGTAATTAACGGTAGCTTGCTGTAATTTTTAATCACCTCAATTCCCAAACGGCCACCTTCTTTTCTCAGGCGGGGTTGCAGCAACATCACTGTACTGTCTATGCCTTCATCGATATTAACCGACTTCATTTGCGCTTCATCCAGGCGCGAGAAATTCCGCAAACTCAACACAATATCCCGGATTCTTTCCGCTCCGACTTTCATAGAATCCAGCAGCTTTTGCAAATCTTCGCTCAAAAATTCCAGTTCAATTGTTTCTATTTCCTCAATGATTTCATCAGCAGGTTCGGGATAGTGCTGCTGGTAAAGCTCAATCAACTTCAGCAAGTCTTTCACGTAGTCGCTAGCTGGATTGAGATTGCCGTAGATAAAACTTACAGGGTTATTAATTTCGTGAGCAACACCAGCCACCATTTGCCCCAAACTCGACATTTTTTCAGTTTGAATTAATTGAGCTTGAGTTAGTTTCAGCTCCAGCAAAGTTTGTTCTAAACGCTCATTCTTGTCATTTAACTCATACGTCCGCTCTTGCACTTTCTGCTCCACAGAATTGTAAAGCAGAGCATTTTCCAAAGAAATAGCAACTTGCGAAGAAAGCAGCCTTAAAACTTCCAATCTATGCGCCGTAAAAGCCCCGAGTGTTAAATTGTTTTCTAAATAAAGAATCCCAATTAGTTTGCCTTGATTGACAATCGGCGTACACAAAAGAGATTTGAGCTGGTGTTTGGCGATGTAAGGATCGGCAGTAAATCGCCCCTCAGCCACAGCATTGCTCAACACCAAGTCCGAGCGAGTCCTTTCCACATAATTAATCACCGTAACAGGCAAATCCTGACATTCTTCCACAGGCGTAAATTGCAGCACTGCTACATCTTCAGCAATTACTGACGCTTTGGCAGAAATCAACAGTTTTTCATCTCTCACCAAAATTAAAAACCCGGATTGTGCGCCTGCGTTTTCGAGGGATATCCTCATCAAAGAAGCCAGCAATTTGTCTAGGACAATTTCGCTGGAAATTGCCAGAGATGCTTTCATTACAGTTGCTAAATCCAGCACTCTCGCATCGCTTCCAGTAGAAGTATGAATAGTTGTGGTAGTTTGATTGTTGTGAAAACTGCCGTTGAGCGGCGTCATTTCCCGCAACTGGGGATACTTCTGTTCTAAATCTTCAACTTTGCGGACTGCACCCCAGCGCAAGTAGCACGAGTGAGCTTCGCGCAAGTGGATTTTGGCATATTGATATTTGCCTTTACTCAACCAAAACTTGGCGGCTAGTTCGTTAGCGAGGGCTTCATTTTGGACAAACTCATTGTCTTGAGCTAAATTGATCGAGAAATCGTAAAGCTCTACAGCTTCTGAATCTTTCTTAGTAATTCTGGCTATTTCTGCTTGTACTAAAAGATACTTGTGCAGAAAGTTTTCACGACAGTTATCAGCCCAGATTTTCATCTGTTTTTGATTGGCTTCTAACTTTTCCAGATATTGTTTTTGCTTGCTTTTTGAAACATTGGGAAAAACGGCAGCTAAAACTAGAGAAAAGAAAAAATTCCACTCGGTAGCGGGTATCGCTCCGGTAATAAAAGATAGTTGCTTTTCTACTTCCAATGCTAGTTGTAGTGCTTCATTGAAGTTGCCATACCAGTACATTACCTGGCATTTGCGAATCTGGTAAAGGCAAAGCGAGTACAAATTTTGATGAGCTTGACAGTTTTGTACGTATTCAGCTTCGCTCATATCGTCGCTTTCAAAGACAAACTTGTCAACAGTGAGTTGGCTCAAGTTACGCAGTATCAGCTCCACTCCTAATAATGTATCGGTAACAAGCTGATTTTTGGTTTTTTGGCTGAACTGCAAATACCTGCTCGTGTCTGCCAGAATTTGCGATATTTCTTTGCCTTGAAAAAAGTAATTGGCTATGCGGTTGGATAGGATATAACCGGCATATTCTAAATCTCCTGATTCTAAAGCTGCTTGATATCCTTCATTACTGATTGCGTGTGCCTCTTTAATATGGTTGAACCAGTAATGAAAAATACTAACCAGCGAAGAACAAGCTCTGCACTTCAAGCCGATATTGCCAGATTTTTCACTCAAATTCAGCGATAGCATGGCAAATTGATACGCGGCTTTGTAATCTCCCGAAACAGCGTTTAAGAACATACCGTAGCCTGCGTAGCAGAGAGATGCTTCGGGTACTAAACCGTAGGTGAGAGAAAGATTGACTCCTTTTAAAACGCTGACTTTCCACAAGTCGGGATTGCTGAGGTAAGCTGATGTTAAGAAGTTGGTGATTAATTTGACTGCGACTTTTTTGTCGGGTACTGTCATTTCGGGAGCGTCAATCAGGGAAGCTATTTCTCTACCTGCTAAAAAGTTTGTGGCTGCTGCAAATTCTTCGGCTATGACTTTTTGCAGCCCGTCTAGCGGCAAGTCAATGCCCAGCAAGTTCAAGGCTTTGATTCCAGCTTTAACTGCTTCCTCGTATTTGGCTCGCAGGGTGTACTGCACGATCAGGAGGTTGTAAATTTCTACTTTTTCTAAAGGCGATCGCGCTTTTTGCAAAGTTATGTTGATAAATTCTTCTGAATGCTCGAAATAGCCGTTCAGATACTCAACGTTAGCGCGCTCCATGTGCAGAGCAAAGGCTAAATCGTAGTGGGAATCCCAGATATCGGCGGTTAAACCGTCCATACCTGCGGTTAAATACTGCAACGCAGCAACGTAAGCTGTGGCATCTTTGGCTCTGCGGGCGGCGTCTAAATTCAGGGTTGCCAGTTCAATTAGTTCTCGCTCGTCTCGAATTAGCGATCGCGCTACATTTAAGTGATCGACTAACTCAAAGATTCTGTCAGCGCGATATTCAGCAGGAGTATTTTCGAGGATCTGCCTCCCTATTTTCAGGTGAACATCTTTTTTTTGCGAATCATCAATTAAAGCATAAGCTGCTTGTTGTACGCGATCGTGCAAAAATTTATAATTGAGAATTAACAGCGGAAACAGCACGTAATCTAATGACTTGCTTTCCAATTCCGAAGTCGGCAGAATCAGCCCCGACTTAATCGCCGGCAACAGGTGAGAAAAAGTTTCCGACGCTTCTTTCTCATTAATTAAAGAAAGAGTATTTAAGTCAAATTCGTTGCCCAAACAAGCCACTAAACGCAAAACCTGCTGCGTTGAACTTGGCAGTTTTCTCAACTTCTGCACCATCAAATCTACTACATTGTCAGTGATAGCGCACTGCTCAATTTGAGTCATATCCCAATGCCAGCCGCCCTTGCTCCCCAACTGTGGCGGATGAAAAACTAGCAGATTTTCTTGATACAATGTTTGTAGGAATTGATTAACAAAAAAAGGATTGCCGTCTGTTTTACTGACAACCAGTTCAGCTAAGGGTTTGACCGATTTGCGATCGCTGTGCAAAGTCTCGGCAATCAAATGAGTGATGTTGTCCACCCCCAGCGGCGACAGAGCAATCTCATTAATGATGGCTTCCTGATTTCGCAGCGTCTCCACAGTCATCATTAAAGGATGAGTGGGACTGACTTCATTATCCCGATAAGCGCCAATTAAAAACAGATATTGAGTAGCTTCATCTGTCATCATCAACTCAATCAATTTGAGTGTGGCAGAATCAGCCCACTGCAAATCGTCGAGAAAAATTACCAGCGGATGTTCGGGCTGGCAAAATACGCGAATGAAATTTTGAAAGACTAAATTAAAGCGGTTGAGAGATTCCGTCGGCCCCAATTCAGCTACAGGAGACTGAGCTCCGACAATTAGTTCTACTTCGGGAATTACATCAATAATAATTTGCCCGTTTTGCCCGAAAGCAGTACGGAGTTTTTCGCGCCAAACTGCCAATTGAGCTTCGCTTTCAGTTAAGAGTTGTCGCACCAATTCCGAAAAGGCGCTAACAACTGCTGAGTAAGGAATAGTCCGCTTGTACTGGTCAAATTTTCCCCAAATAAAATAGCCGCGCCTGCGGGTAATAGGTTTGTCTAAAATCTTCACCATTGCAGATTTGCCAATGCCGGAATAACCAGCAATCAGCATCATCTCGCTGCGGGATTTATGCTGTCCTCTCGCGAGCACTGACAGGGAACTTTCTTTGCGCGATTTGCTCTCTTTCTTGATGACAGAAATTTGGGACTGTTCGATGCGGGAGGCTCGATTATTTGTTGCTGCTACCCGTTCAAATGCCGCTAAAAGAGTTTCAACTTCTCGCTGTCTGCCGTAAAGTTTTTGAGGGATTTGAAATTTGTCAGAAATATCTTGGCTGCCGAGAGCAAACTCAGAAATAACCCCAGATGTTTGCAACTGAAACAGACAGGATTCCAAATCCGCTTTCAGTCCCCAAGCACTTTGATAGCGATCCTCAGCCGCTTTTGCTAGCAATTTCATCACAATGTCTGAAATAGCTTGAGGAATTTCTGGTGAAAGTTCAGCGAGAGGTACTGGCTGTTTGGCGATGTGACAGTGAACTAACTCCATGGGATCGGTAGTGGTAAAAGGGAGCTGTCCTGCCAGGACTTCATAGAAGGTGACGCCAAGGGAATAAAAGTCCGTGCGGTAATCGATTACCCGGTTCATTCTGCCGGTTTGTTCCGGCGACATATAGGCTAAAGTCCCTTCTAAAAAGTTGGGATTTTTATTGGCAACGTTTTCCTGATTTGAGTCACTTGAGATGCTAAAATCTATGACTTTAACTTGTCCAGTCGCGGGATTAAAAACTATATTAGAGGGGTTTATATCTTTATGAATTACATTTTTTGCGTGAATCTCTCCCAAAGTTTCAGCAACTTTGATGGCTGTGGTCAAAAATCCCAAAGAGGTAAATTTTTGGGTAGCCATAAATATTTTTAAAGATTCGCCACCAAAATCTTCTAAAATCATTGCCAGACTATTTCTAACCTGCTGCAACCTGTGCATTTTAACAACTCCGTCGAGCTGGTTTAAGTTGGCAGTGATGTCATATTCCCGTTTGTATCTATTCAGTTCTTCGGGAGTCGGATAGTCTTCTTTGAGAATTTTGATAATAACAGGTTGGTTGTCTTGCTCGTTGCGGCCGCGGTAAACCAGGGAAGTGCTGCTTTCATAAATGAGAGCGAGAACTGCAACGCCGGGAATTGCCATCATAGTTGGTTCTCTCAAATTAGGTGTGCTTGTTGGTCAATATTACAGGACTTACGCGCGGCGGGCTAGAAACCCGGTTTCTTTGTTGGTAGTTGCTGACAATCTCAAGATTTTTTCCTATGAACCGGGTTTTTTCCGTAAATCCTATGTTATTCTTCATTATCACTCAAGAGCTATGTTTTGGGATGTGTGGGAAGACACGCCGTATCCAGCAAAGAGCTGTTGCTGACTTGCATGGGCCTGGGGCTTTTTCACCTCAGCAGTTAGGTAAACAAAAGCACAGATACAGGATTTGTGCAATGATTTGGTGTGGCGATCGATCGCACGGCTGACAAAAAAACAATCTCAGCTTTTAGATACCGAGCGGTTGAAACCGCGTCTACACAGACAAAACCCACTAGAGAGCGGGTTGAAGAATGGGCGTTTAAAATTAGGTTGTTTTCTTCAGTCTCGTGTTGCGCGGACGAAAGTTTTTGTAGACGCGGTTTCAACCGTGCGTCCTATCTATTGGGTCATCTACGCGCCGGCTGGAATAATAACCTTTAATCTCGGAGTTAAAAAATCGGCCTGTAGAATCAGCTTCTTGCAGATATTCCCAAATTTCCGGTTCTACGTCGCTGTATTGATAGACTGACCCGCTGCTAAATTCTATTTGCAAAACTTGAGCCTCTTCATTGTATCCGATCGCGCTAGCCATTGCCGAATCAACCGGCATCATAGCAATGGGTTCGTCGGCTGGGGCAATTTCTGTTAATTCAATACCGCCACTGAGTTCGGTAGAATCTGTATTGGCGATGAAATCAACCATGTGCAGGCCGTGCATTGCAGCTTCGGGTGCGGCAATTTCGATAAATTCGAGGCATTCCCCGCGATCGATCAACAGTCCTAGCTGGCCGTTAGAGTGACCGACTGCTAAGACATTGCTCAAGTCTATTTTGGATAGTTTCATGGGTTTTGTCAACAAGGATTTGTTTTACGTCAATATTTCCCGATCTTTGCAAGTTTCTGTGTCGAGGAAATAGTGGATTAATTAATAGTTTAGCCTGTATTGCCTAAAAAGTCAATTAACGTATCTTTTATGTGTAAAGTGTGCATTTAGCATCCTAATTTGGTATGATTTGTCTGTTGCTTAAGGAAATTAGACCTCTTCCACTCCTAAGCTTTCCTACCCTAAAATTATCTGCGTTTATATGTATTTATCTGCCTGAAATCTGCGGTTTGTGTGTCGATCGCAGACTTATGCAAGAGCTGTATTGAGCAAGGTTCGCCATAAGCACCCTACTTTGATAAGATGTGTCAGCTTCTTAACGAAACTTGACAATAAATTAAGAATTATTGCCATAAAACAAAGGTAAAGTTGTGGCAATGGCGAGTCAAAGCCCAACCAGCAAAAGCGTTTGAGGATTTTTCCCATCTGTAAATCTTCAGAAAGTTACTATTTCTAAAGGATTCATCTGGTGAGAAAATCTCAAACAACCTTAAAATTTAGCAGTAATCGCCCGATCGGGCAAATCTCAACCAGCATAAGGGAAAATACCTATGAAATTGGCTTATTGGATGTACGCAGGCCCAGCCCACATCGGCACTCTGCGCGTTGCGACTTCCTTCAAAAACGTCCACGCGATCATGCACGCACCGATTGGAGACGACTATTTTAACGTGATGCGATCGATGCTGGAGAGGGAACGGGACTTCACTCCGGTAACTACCAGCGTGGTTGACAGACACGTACTGGCGCGGGGCTCGCAGGAACGGGTGGTGGACAATATCACCCGCAAAGACAGAGAAGAGCACCCCGATTTAATTGTACTTACCCCGACTTGCACCTCCAGCATTCTGCAAGAAGACTTGGAAAACTTTGTTAACCGAGCTCAATTGGATGCCAAAGGCGATGTGATGCTGGCGGATGTTAACCATTATCGGTTTAACGAACTCCAAGCTGCCGATCGGACTTTGGATCAAATCGTCCAACTTTACATTAACAAAGCTCGCAAAAAAGGCGATTTGGAAGGTAAAAGCGAAAAACCATCGGTGAATATTATCGGTATGTCTACGCTGGGTTTCCACAACCAGCACGACTGCACCGAGTTGAAGCGTTTGATGGCAGATTTGGGAATCGAAGTCAACGAAGTTATTCCCGAAGGTGCTTCGGTTCACAACTTAAAAAGACTGCCGCGCGCTTGGTTTAACCTTGTTCCTTATCGGGAATTGGGGATGGCAGCCGGGGAGTATTTGCAAAAAGAATTCGGCACGCCGATGGTGGATATTACGCCGATGGGTGTGGTGGAAACTGCGCGCTGCATTCGGAAGATTCAGGAAGTTCTGAATGCTCAAGGTGCGGATGTTAATTATGAAGAGTTTATTGACCAACAAACGCGGTTTGTGTCTCAGGCTGCTTGGTTCTCAAGGTCGATCGACTGCCAAAACTTAACCGGCAAAAAAGCCGTCGTATTTGGCGATAATACGCACGCTGCGGCGATGACGAAGATTTTGGCTCGCGAGATGGGTATCCACGTTGTGTGGGCAGGAACCTACTGCAAACACGATGCTGATTGGTTCCGGGAAGAGGTAAAAGGGTATTGTGATGAAGTGCTGATCACGGAGGATCATGGGCAAATTGGGGATGCGATCGCCAAAGCAGAACCTTCGGCGATTTTCGGCACGCAGATGGAACGCCACGTGGGTAAAAGGCTTGATATTCCGTGCGGTGTGATTGCTGCGCCGATTCACGTGCAAAATTTCCCGATCGGCTACAAGCCATTTTTGGGCTATGAAGGCACAAATCAGTGCGTAGATTTGGTCTACAATTCCTTTACTTTGGGCATGGAAGACCACTTGCTAGAAATCTTCGGCGGCCACGATACTAAGGAAGTTATTACCAAGGGAATTTCGGCTGATTCTGATATGAATTGGACGAAGGACGGACAGGCAGAATTGAACAAAATCCCCGGTTTTGTGCGCGGGAAAGTCAAGCGGAATACTGAGAAGTTTGCTCGCGAGCGCGGTATTGCTCTAATTAATGCTGAGGTGTTGTACGCGGCCAAGGAAGCTGTCGGCGCGTAGTTACGCAGTACGGGGCATCTCTTGTAGATGCCCTTGCTTATTTATGAAATTTCAGATAAAATGACGGAAGATAGCAATCTACTTTGGACGAGCCGTTCATTCAATAATGTTCCAATACGCCTCACCAAAGAGCGATGGCAACATATCTTGAAAGAACACCCTGAAATGCAAGCTCAATATGAGCGAGTTTTAGAAACTTTAGAAAATCCCGATCTGATTCAAATAGATGACGTTACAGGCGGATTACTAGCCCTACGCTTCTATCCATTGATTCCCGAAAGTAGAAAATTTGTGGTAGTGGTGTATCTAGAAATAAATGATTCTGATGGATTTATCACAACAGCTTACCTCAGAAGACAGCCATCATCAAATAAGCGAATAATATGGACACAACAGTAAAAATTCTCGAAGACTCCACAAATATTACAGGTTTTTACGATAAGGAAGCGGATGTTCTCTATCTCTCGCTGGGAGAACCGCGAGAGGCTGTAGCTGTGGACATTAGCGATGGAGTTATCGCCCGCTATAATGAGGATAGTGAAACAATTGTCGGCATTACTTTAATTGGGTTGCGGCAGCGGGTATTGAAGGAATTAAATCGGAAACTGCACGTATTACCTCATCCAAATGGGTGGGCGGTGACTGAGGAAAATCTAGAGTCAAGTGAGAAGGTGTTTGCTACTCAGGAAGCAGCTTTTAAATATGCCGTTGGTTTGGCAAAAGCTCGATGGCTTGAGGTGGTAATTTATGATGAAAATGGAGAAGTTCGGGAAACTATAAATCCAGCGATAGATGCGTTATTGCAGCGTAGAATCGATCGCCCCGAATCTGACGGAGAGAAGCGGGAATGTTTAGAAATTGTTTAGATGTAGGGAAATAGATACCTGTGACCAAAGGAAGAATATATCAAATTAGTTAGGTGTGGTTTTCTGTGATGCTCGTAAATTCTTTCAATGCTGCATCAAGCCAGTGTTCGTACCACTGAAAAAAGGTAAAGTGCTTTGGGATATCAGCACGAGGCTCTTGCTCGGGATCGTGAAGGTGAACGGCATAGCCAAAGGGACAATATGATGGAGAATTGCTTTCCCAAATCCAAATTTCTCCGCAATACTTACCGTTGAGAACAAGCTCCCCATAAATATCGCAACCGTAATGTGTTAGCAACAGGCTACCACCGTCAGGAATTTTTTTCCATTCGGCGAGAAACTTCTTGTAAGCTTCCCATTCCTGCTCTGAATCGAGCTTTGAAGTGTCAATCGATCCTAAACCTAAAAATGGTTCAACGAGGGGAAAGGGCTCTTTTAGATCCGACGTTAAATTTGTCTCGGTGAGCTTCCGCATCCCCAAACCAGGGCCTGCTGGGCCTTCTCCAAGCTCGCGGAGAAATAATCGGTATTCTTCTGGGAGCTTTACCTGGGCACGAGCTTCCCAGTTGGCGATAAATTCTTCCGACAAGGGAGGGGAAAGCTGATACTTGTGGTGTTCGACCTGCATCACCCATAACTTGGTGTCGTGCTCTCGGAGTTGTGCCAACTTTTCTTTAATTCGTTCGATCGCGCTCATAACAAACTTCTCTCTTGCCTGCTAATTATTCACTAAGCTACTCATTTGTGTCACGGCTATTTTTTCCTGAGTTAACACGATCGCCCTTATTCAGTTTAACACGAGGGAGGAGCGATCGCCCTTTTCAAAGCAAGTGCGATCGCCCATCTGAAAAATTGCTATAATATCAAATGAGCCAACCTTGCTCTCAGTGAAAAAATATGTCAACCCCTACACAAACTCCCCAAACAAGCACCCTTGAGATAACTATCAATCAGGAACAAAAAGAACTGTTAGAAAAAGCAGCTACCCTGTGGGGTATTAGTCTGAGCGAATATCTGCTCGAAGTTGCTCTAAATCTAGCCCAAGAAATGCCACTTAAACCAGAACCGATCGTTCTTTCCGAACCAAATTGGAAAATTGTTACCTCAGCGATAGAAAATCCACCAGCACTTAACTCTAAGCTGAAAGCAGCGATCGAAAGGTATCGACAAAAATACAATCGCAAATAAATAATGGAATGGATTTTTTGCTCTATAGATGATAGGGTAAATTGCTACAATAAAATTAGTCGATCGCTATTTGGTAACAAAACAATGTCAACAGCAAGCGACACCCAAACAAAAATAGAGTTAACTCTCAGCCAATTTGACTAAAGTGCTTGAATAAATAAGAAAGCGATCGCCCTTATTCCACCTCACTCTCTTCTGGCTGATTCTCCGCCTCATCTTCCGCCGCAAAATCCACCTTCTCATAGACATCAGCCAGTGGCACTTCAACTTGAAAGAAATTAAAAACTAGCGCCGCATCTTCCTCATCGTACTGATGGTACGACCACCGCTTGTTAGCCAACTTACAATACTGTTCTACATAAACCTGAGATTGGTCAATCAGAATATACTCTTGAAATGCCGGCAGCGTTTGATAAAACTTAAATTTATCACTGCGATCGTAAGCTTTCGTAGATTTCGATAAAACTTCCACAATTACTTGCGGATTCATCACCGTATCCTGGCGATTATTGTAATACTCAGGTTTACCCGGAATTACCATCACATCGGGATAAGTATAAAATCGCTTTTTCGGCAGCCACAAACGCACGTCACCGAAGAAAACTCGATAGTCCTGTTTTTTGAGCCCAAGACTTAATGCAATATAAATATTGCCAGCGATTTGATTGTGATTTGTAGTTCCGCCTGTCATGGGAATAATTACTCCATCGCGATACTCACTTTTGTACTCTGCTGCTTCTTCCAGGGCGAGATATTCTTCGGGAGTGAAGTAGCATTGTGCTGTTGGCTGTTCTGTTACTTGTAGAATAGCTGTCACGGTTTTTTCCCCAACTCAATTGATATCTTGCATCTAGTTTAACATTGCCCTAAATTGCGGGCGGGCAGGATGCCCACCCCACAACAAAACTCATTCTTTGTGGAACAGGCATCTTGCCTGTTATTGAAAATAGTGCAACATATGCGATCGCCCTTCTCAAACAAAAAGCGATCGCACTTCAATAACTCGCAACCAAAATTAGTCGATCGGATCGAAAACTAAAGTCAATCTCGCAGCCGGAAGCAGTTATTTGATCGCACGCAAATGACCCTCTGCATCAGACCAACTGCGAAAGCGACCGATAACGACCCTTTGCAGGTTCGGAAGCAAACGAACCACAATCCACGGCTTGAGACGTTTCTCATACGGCATAATAGTTGTATCTCCTTGTTAATTGGAGCCATAGCCAGTCCTTGCTTTCCATGGCGGGGGACTGGCTTTTGACTGTGTATTGATTGGATTAGAGGAATTATAACATAATAAGCCCAAATATGTGTCAATTCTTTTCAAGAACAGGGCAACAACACGATCGGGAGCGTAAGCTTGTACCATTAAAAGCGTTAGTAAACCAACAAATATTTACATTGAGCAAGCGCGTTCACGTTACGTTTCCTGATTACGTATATGAAGCTTTGGATCGATGGGCTGACAAACAAGGCCGATCCACGGCTAACCTGATAGCCTTTCTCGTGGAAACGGCTTTATTGGAAGCCCAACAAAAGGGAGAAGTACCCCCTGGGCCCGAAGATCCCAAAAGTGACAAGTAAAGAGTTCCCTCGTGGGTTACATTGGTGGCAACTTAAGTTCAAACCCATCGACAGACTGCTGTTTAAGTATTAAACTTAGATCCCCCCCCCTAGCTCGCCTTAAGAAGCTATGCTTTATAAACATCTTTCTTGACAATCTTGAAAGCTTTGTACAGCAAAAATTTCAGGAGAAGTTGTGACACAAGCCTTGACAATTTAACAACTTTATTTATTGAAAGCAGCTTGCGTTTATTGAGAATTGGCAATCGAGGAATAAGGGTTTGATAGCCTCGCTCGCGCTCGCTCTCAAATGTTAAGAAAAATCCTTATAACGCAGAGCTTCTTAAGGGGGGAACCGGAATCTTCTCAAAGTCCCCCTTCTTAAGGGGGATTTAGGGGGAACTCCTCGGAGTAAACAGTTTTAACCCAGGCGTATTGCGGTATACATCCCATGTCTATCGCAACTCGCCCATATTTCAACTAATCCCCAAAACCCAAAAAACCCTCCCCAACAAGGAAGAGGGAGGGCGCACATAAAATAGAGTTAGAAATTCAGGCTTTTGCAAAATTAACAATAATGAGTCACATCCTCGCCGCACTCATCGGCCAAATAACACAAAGCACGAAAGCGCAGCCCCACCACTTGCTCGTATAGCGGATTTAACTTGCACAGCGGCGGAATGTAAAATAAAGTGCGATCGCAAATTTTGACTTCCCGCTCAAACGGACACTGGCTGGGAATAAACTTGCACAGAAACCGAGCTAACTTTTGACTTTTAATTGCACTATTGTCAAGCCACTGTTTCAGCGGATTCAACAAGTCAAAGCGCGGCTTGTGGCCGTAAGGTTGAGGATTTGTAGCGACACTAACAGGGGTTTCTTCTTTGCCATGCCATACCCAAATTGGCAGAATTCGATCGGACTGTGTATTCTCAAATACGTTCATATTTCTCTGTTCCTCTTTTACAACGAGGTGCCAAGAACTCTTTGTAGAGCTTGTACGAGATTTTGTCTACAATAAGTACCTACAGCAGCTCGTTTTGCTTTACCGGATGAAACTTCTTGAATTAATGACTTGATCCGAGAAAAGTAGTTCCTGATTATTTTTGAGAGACGGTGTGCGATCGCAAAAGTGTCCTCATTGCCAGCCCAAGGATTTATCTATGGGGTAAAAACTCTGCCTTAAACCTTAAACCTTCAACCTTCAGTTAACTCTCCTTTTGTACTTCCTCTACGATAATGACGCATCGAGGTCAATAATTCCCTGCGTGAAAATGCGGAATTTTCAATCAAAGTTATAATAGTTTCAAATAAGCACGGCGCTGCAAAAAACCCTGAAACCCAGCGCCCACTGTCGCTGCGTGCGTGAATCGTAGCTATCCCGAGCGTGAATCGGCCAGAAACTCCTACAATTATAAATAATCGGCATTACCGCCCTCACCACCCATGAGCAACCCAGAAACCAAATCTATCACCCGCGAATTGCAAAGCCACGTCGCCATTCTCGGCGGCTTCGTCTCCCTCCTCTGGATTATTGAGATTCTCGATGTATTCATATTTCGAGGCGCGCTGAATTCCTACGGAGTCCGCCCCCGCAGCATCGACGGACTTGAAGGCATCCTATTCATGCCTTTTCTGCACGGCAGTTTTGCTCACTTAGCCGCCAATACCCTCCCGTTTCTGACATTTGGTTGGCTGATAATGTTGCAAGAAGTAAGCGACTTTTTTATAGTTAGTGCCGTTACTGTACTCATCAGCGGATTGGGAGTTTGGCTGACAGGCGCGCCCAATTCCGTGCACATTGGTGCCAGCGGATTAATCTTTGGTTACTTCGGATTTTTGCTATTGCGGGGCTTTTTTGAACGCAGTTTTACGTCTATTGCGATATCTTTAATTGTCGGTTTCTTCTACGGCGGTTTAATTTGGGGAGTTTTGCCCTCGCAGCCTGGAGTTTCCTGGCAAGCGCATTTCTTTGGCTTTGTCGGCGGCGTATTAGCAGCTCAACTTTTGGGGCGGCAGAAACGGCAAATCAACTAGGATAAGACTTATGCTGCATCGTATTATGACCTTAGGTACGTTGTTGCGCTTCAGCGCTCATTGCTATAGAAAAGAGCGCTGAAGCGCAACTACGTACCTTACAATTGCATCCCGAAAAGTAAGACTAACTGCTTACTAATAATTCTACTTGCGCCGGCAAGCACACAGTAAAAACCGAACCGCCACCTAACTGGCTTTGAACTTGCATATCACCGCCCATCATCAAACAAAAGTGACGGCTAATAGTCAATCCCAAACCCGTGCCGCCGTACTTGCGCGTAGTTGAGGCGTCACCCTGCATAAAAGCTTGAAATAAATGCTGCATTTGTTCGGGGGGAATCCCAATACCAGTATCAGCTACGCGGAAAATTATTAAATCGGAAGGTTCTGCTATTTCTTGAGTTGTTAAGCTGTCATGTTTAACTCTTTCAATGGACAGGGTAATAGTCCCGCCTTCGGTAAATTTTGCTGCATTGCTCAGCAGGTTGAGCAATATTTGACGAGTTTTGGTAATGTCAGCATACATCACTCCCAAGTCATTAGCACAATTAACTTCAAATTTATTAAATTTTTTCTCTACCAAGGGTTCGGCAGTAGAAACTACCTCGTCAATTAAATTAACCGGGTTGAAAGTTTCTAAATAAAGTTCCATCCGCCCCGCTTCAATTTTAGAAATATCGAGAATGTCGCTAATTAAAGATAGCAAGTGTTTGCCGGCAGTTTGAATTTTGTGCAAGTCTGGGATAAAATCTTCGCAGCCCAAATCCTCGGCGTCTTCTTTGAGCATCTCGCTGTAACCGATAATGGCGTTGAGGGGAGTTCGCAATTCGTGGCTCATATTGGCTAAGAATGAGCTTTTGGCTTGGCTGGCTGCTTGAGCGGTTTGAGCGACTTGTTGGAATTCTTCTGCTAGTTTGCGTTGGGTAATGTCTTCGGCAATGCCGACTATACGGTAAATTTCTCCTGTTTCGTTGCGGACTGGAAAAGCCCGATCGCGCACCCAGCAAACTGAACCGTCGGATCGCACTACCCGATACTCCTCATCATAATCCCCCTGCACCTGTTTTTCAAAGGCAGCCTTAACGCGATCGCGATCGTCTCGGTGAATAGCATCCCAAAAAGCCTCCGGATGTGACAGCAAACTCCGATAGCTTAAATTCCATATTTTCTCGCAAGCAGGGCTCACATAAATTATGTGCTTTTGATTCGGTTCTCTAATCCAAAATACCTCATGAATATTTTCTGCCAACTGGCGAAACCGTTCCTCGCTGGCGCGCAACTGATCCACAGCACGGTGAAACTCTGTCACGTCTTGAACCAGCGATGCCACCCCAATTATACAGCCCTCAGCATCAACCAAAGTCGTATTGTACCACTCGCAAAGAATAATTTTGCCGTCCTTTCTAATGTTCTCGTTAATGCTACTAATTCCTCCTTGATTAGTGAGCAAAGTTATAGATAGTTGCCTGACATACTCCTTAGCATTTTCAGGAACTATGAGATCTACTCCGTGGCGTCCCATTGCTTCCAAGCGATTGAATCCAAAAATTCTTTCTGCTGACAAATTCCAGTCCGCAACTTCAAAATTGAGATTCCATTCGATCGCCCCCAAAGGAGTTTGATAGAGGTGAAAAGCGAGTTTTTCCTGAGATAGTTTCAGAGAGCGAATTAATTGAGTTTTATCAGCAATCGCAGCTTCCACCCGCTCTTCGAGAGTAGTAAACGACTCTTCCAATTGATCTGCCATCGTATTAAAAGAGCGAGCCAGGACACCCACCTCATCCTCCCGCTCTACAGACGCCATCAAGCGGGGATCTACCGCCATTGAGTCCCATTCTCCCCGCGACAAAGCCTCCGCAGCCTTGCTCAGACGATGAATTGGCATGACAATCCACCTCGAAGTCACACATCCTAGAGCCGTCGCCAGCACCAAAGCACCGAAACAGAGCAAAATTGTGTAGCGAGTATTGGCGTTAATCGCTTCCATAAAATCGGCTTCGGGAACCGCCACTACAATCAACCAATCGAGGCCCCTCCTGTCTGAGAAGGGCGTTACCTGTAGAAATTGCCGTTGACCGTCGATGGTAAAATCTAACTGCTGAGAGCTGTCAATCTTGCTCAAATGCCCGAACCGTTGTGTCAAATAGCGGGCTGTCGATCGAATTAGAACATTTTTGCTATTCGCTGCCCCAATCCGTTGTGGAACGCCTTTGCTCACAATAAATGGCGCTTCTGGAGTTGAATTTGCAACCAATTCTCCAGACCTTTCGACAATAAAAGTTTGTCCTGATTTACCAATCTTCAGTTTTTCCAAAAATTGATGAATATCAGAGAGTGTCAAATCAGAACCAAGAATTCCAATCAGTTTATTATTCTTTCCGTAAACGGGTTGAGCAGCAGTAATTGCTAGTTTGGGAGTGTCAAAATAAGTATAAATTTTAGTCCATGTCGGCTTGCCAGCCCGCACCGGAGCTACATACCAAGGTCGGGTGCGAGGGTCGTAGTTAGGAGTAGTTTTTAAAAGCTTAGTTGCTTCGCCGAACTTAGACGGCGTGTAGCTGTGCAAATTATAGCCACTAGACTTATTAGAAATCCGAATTTGCAAATTGCCATCGTCAAGCCTTTCAACTCCCGTAAAAATTTTTTGTTCGGAGCCGAATTGAATGTAGCTAATTGTATTAAAGGTTTCGAGTTGTTTGGAGAAGTAGCTGAGTAAACTGGCTTCATCCTGCACGTTCAAAATACCCAGACGGATGGCATCGAGATTCAGTTGATTGATTTGGTGCGGCCTTTCGATATAACTATAAATGTGTTGCTGGATGCGCGATGTGACTTCGGCCCGCAGTTGCGCGGCAACATCGTTGACAGCTATGCGCCCGTGGCGCAGGGACAGCCACCCCGTCAGCCCCACCGCAGCGAAAGTCTGGATGGCAAAAGGCACTACAAGGACGAGGCGAATTGGCACTTGGCGCGACATTTTTAAAATATGGTCGCTCAGATATCTGATTGGCATATTGAAGCAGAAATATTACGAACCCACAAAGTTTCGGTAAAGTACAACCTGATGAGCGCAGATTTTGAATGAGACCGTTTTCTGTGGCAGAGTGCTGTTAAAAACTGGGAATCTGCCGCTACTAACTTAATTTTTAACGACTGCCACCGTTATCTTAGCGCGATCGCGTGCTTGGTCAGGGCGATCGAGATTAATGCAGTAAGTATAAGGAAGAAGGAAGAAGGAAGAAGGAAGAAGGAAGAAGACAGACACAGCAAGCTTGAGCTTGATTCATATTTTATGTTTAATTAGGTGGATTTACTTATCACTCCTGGAATGAATGTAGGCGCTGATACTATTTGAGATTTTACATTTGAAATTGGGTAGTTTGCGATCGCACTCCCAGCATCAGAAACTGTTTTTTTTCTCGCGTCTACTTCATTGCATCCGCCAGATGCACTAAACAAGCAGGTTTCTGAGAGTCGGAGCGCGATCGCAAGTTATAAATATTTACAATAAATTCACTTGATATCTCCACAACAAGCTACTTTTGATAGAGCGCAACTTAATTCCGGCTGGGTAGAATAAGTATAGTAGGATGCAACTAGCGGAGGCATGGATGATGAACGCAGTTATTGCTACTCTTGGCACTGCTCTCGGACTGAGCTCAATTTTGATCGGTTTGACCCCGGCGGTTATCGCCCAACAAAGGCTGCAACCAGCGCCCCAAAATTCAGAAACGACTTTATCAGGGGATTCCCTCAGAACTGTGGAGGACAGAACCGTAGACTCGGACTACCAAAACTTGATTGGTGAACGAGAAACGGCGGCTAATGCTGCTATTCGGCAGCGCAGCTTGGGGGATACATTTCGCCTCAAAATCGGCCCCGAATTGGAATTTATCACTACTCCTTCCGACGCCCAGCGCCAAGGAAATCCCGTTCCTCTCCAACCCAACGACAGTGGTACAGGAGCTGGAGTTCAGCTTCAGCTAGGACTTTAGCAATTTTGAATGAATTGATGTCAAGCAAACGAGCGATCGCACAGCCCGATTTTTGAGGCTGGGAGTTCTTGTGACTGCGATCGCTCGTTTCTCTGAATTTTATCACAAGTTTTGTGCGGCTTGTATCACAGGAGAGTCTTTATTCTCAATCTAGAATTGGGGCTATTAAACATCAGACGCATCCCAATTAGATACGTATCTTTACAATAGCGCATAAAACTGGCGGTGAAGGTCATGGGAAAGGCTCAACTAATCGATTATTTGCGGGGAGAGTTGGCGATATCGAATTCTGCGATCGCCGTTGCTCTGAGACACGATGAACAAGATGCCGGCCAACTGCCGATGGTTCTGTGGCAGTACGGGTTAGTTACCTTGGAACAGTTAGACCTGATTTTTGATTGGCTGGAAACTCAGTCGGCTTAATAATTTAAAATTCCGAATTTTAAAATATGGATATCTGATTCCAGATTTTTGAGAAATAAAGCTTACCAAAAGATTGGGTCTAGAACCCCGTCATTATAGGACGGCTTGAATTCAAAGTCTAAAGATTACTTTCCAATCAAGTTTATAGCTACAATTGCCCATAAGCGTCATAGAATAATTCCATGATTGTACTAGAGTTCAAGTTAAAAGGCAAGCCACAGCAATACCGGATCGTAGACGAAATGATCCGCACAGCTCAGTTTGTCCGAAACAAAGCTCTCAGATATTGGATCGACAATTCCAGAGTTAAACTATCGGATTTATACAAACAATGCGCCATCATGGCGAAAGAGTTTGAATGGGCCGGAAAACTTAACTCAATGGCGCGTCAAGCTTCGGCTGAGCGTGCCATTTTTGCTATTCAACGTTTCTTTTCTAATTGCCAAGCTAAGAAACCAGGAAAAAAAGGATACCCACAATTCAAAAAAAACACTCACTCCGTAGAATACAAAACTTCCGGATGGGCGATTTCCACCGACAAAAAATGTCTAACATTCACGGACGGTTTTGCGGCGGGTACCTTTAGGTTACTCGGTAGTCGAGACTTGCACTTCTATGCACCTACTGAGATTAAACGAGTCAGAGTAATTCGTCGTGCTGACGGCTACTACGCTCAGTTCTGTATCAATGTAGAGCGAACAGAAGAAATAGTTCCTACGGGGAAAACGATTGGCATAGATGTGGGATTGAACCATTTCTACACCGATAGTACAGGAGAAACAGTTCCAAATCCTCGGCATTTGCGTAAAAGTGAAAAAGCTTTAAAGCGGTTGCAGAAACGAGTTTCTCGGAAAAAGAAAGGTTCGAGTAATCGCAAGAAAGCGATAAATAAGTTAGGCAGAAAGCACTTAAAAGTCAGTAGGCAGCGTAAAGACTTCGCCATCAAGACGGCGTTGTGCGTAGTGAAATCTAACGATTTCGTAGCCTACGAAGACCTTCAGGTGAAAAATATGGTGAAGAACCATAAGCTTGCCAAATCAATTAGCGATGCAGCGTGGTCACAGTTTGCCCAATGGTTGCAATATTTTGGGAAAGTGTACGGTAAAACAGTAGTTGCTGTAGCACCTGGGTACACTTCCCAAGATTGCTCAAGTTGTGGCAATCGCGTTCAGAAATCCCTATCGGTCAGAACTCATATTTGCCTGTGCGGTGCGGTGTTAGACCGCGACCCCAATGCAGCTTTGAATATTTTGGCTAAAGGATTGAAAGCCCGTGCAGGAATTAATTTAAATACGGTGGGGCACACCGGAATTAACGCTTGGGAACAGACCGACCTCTACCCATTGGTGGTGACATCAACGGGCAAGCCGACTGGTTGAACCAAGAATCCCTGCGCGTTCAAGCCGGGGAGTGTCAAACAAACGGTCGTCTAAATAAAAGTATAGGGTTGAGTGTTGAGGTTGAGGTTGAGGTTGATTTTTTACCTTTGGGTAAGATCTAAATATGCGATAGGGACACAGCACTGCTGTGTCCCTATTGTTATGGCTCCAGACGCTATCAAACAAGCCCCAGCAACTTTTAGGTGTGCCGGGGCTTATTTCGATTTAATTTGGTGGCGGGAAGTGGATTTGAACCACTGACCTTCGGGTTATGAGCCCGACGAGCTACCAGGCTGCTCTATCCCGCGTCGCTTTATATCTCTGCTATTCTCAAAAATCAAACCCTGCATCCTCAAAGATTGCAGGGCTTGTTTCAAGTTGGTGGCGGGAAGTGGATTTGAACCACTGACCTTCGGGTTATGAGCCCGACGAGCTACCAGGCTGCTCTATCCCGCGTCGTTTTGTCTACTCTCTAATATAAACACATCTTTCTGGAAATTGCAACCCCTCAATCAAAAAAACTTTTGAGGTTGTGGTAGGGGTTGCTGAAATTGGCGAAGAAGTATCGATCGAAGAGGGAGAGAGGGGAGAGGGGGAGAGGGAGAGAGAGGGAGGGGGAGAGGGGGAGAGGATTTTTGGTCGGTCAACTAGATCTACAATTTAAATGCAGAACAACTTAACTTAAAGCATCGAAACTTCGCCGACCACCTCCAATCGTTTAAAATCGCTGAGAGTCAGGTAAGTGTCCGAAAGAGTTTCGGCGATCGTCGCAGTAATCCAGCCCAACTGCTTGAGCAAGTGAATCGCCACAGCAAATTTAGCGCGCTTTCCTCCATCAGTTACCTTAATTGCCAAACCCATACCTTCGCCAACCCGGCCAATACACTGAACCCCTTCAGCACCGGATTTGCTCACCAATTCGCCTTGAGTCAAGCGCATCAGTTCCGTGTCAAATCTCCCCTCACCAGCAACCATCATCGGGTGGTGAGTCATAGCGCGGACAATCCGCTCCATATCCACATTGTCGCCGGAGGCTAATTTAGCGTACAAAGACGCCATTTGCCCCAACTGCAACAGATAGGTAGGAGCGCCGCAGTCGTCGCGAGCGCTGATAAACTCTTCGGCAGGCATGGCCAGCAAGTCAGCTACTTTGCCCAAAATAAGCTGCTGGACGGGATGTTTGCGCCGCAAATAAGTTTCTAGAGGCCAGTGCAGTTGCTGACAGACAGCCAGCATTCCGGCGTGTTTGCCAGAACAGTTGTATTGCAGGGCGCTCTTTTTGCCTTCAGGAATGGGGCATTGAAGTTTAGATGGGTCAATGTCGCAGCGCCACAGAACGTTAAACACCTGTCGCGATTGCTCGATCGTACCTTGATGAGAACTGCAAATAATCGCTAAATCTCGATCGGTCAATTCGTAGCGTTCCAAAGTGCCGCTCGCCGTCACAGCCAAAGCTTGAAAAGGTTTGAGTGAAGAACGGACAAATGTCGCCGTTTCCGAGTTACCGGCAACGGAAAGAACGCGGCCGCGTTTGTCGCAAACAGCGGCTTGGGCGCGGTGCTTCGATTCCGGAATACCTTCGCGCAGCAGTGTGACTTCGAGTTCGGGAGCTTGGGTTCGTTTTCCCCTTGTCATATCAATTTTAGATTTTAGATTTTAGATTTTAGATTGGGGTGAAAGAAGTCTTGAGTTGCCAGTTGTGAAGTTAATCTTTTGGTGATTGTTTGTAACTCAAAACTATCGGGCGGGCAGAAAACTGCGCCGCCCCTACGACTCAAAACTTCCCTTTTACCATGAACGATTACACAAAACTCCAAATTAGTCCCCCGCCAACCAGCAATACTGTCAAACCATAAAATGTCTGCCGCAGACGCCTGAGAATTGGTTCTAGTTCGTAGTTGACTATCAATTGGTCTTGAGCTAAAACTTCGGGAGTTTTAGGCCAAGATTGACAATCGTACCAGCCAGACTCTTCGTAGACGACTGTGGGATTGGAAAGTCGCGATCGCACGTAGAACCAACCCAAGTAAAGCCGCAGCAAAGCTAATCCTAGAATAAAACCGGCACCAGCGGCAGCGCACAGGGCAAACTGAACTGGATACTTCAGCGGAGCAAAGCTGGCTGCTGCTAAGGGCCCGGATACCAAGCAACTCCAACCCCATACCCAAGCAAGTTTTGCCAGATATGCGGGCAAATCGAGAGTTACCCAGCTAAAAAACCAGGATTCTGTAAGTTCTTGATATTCATTAACCGGGCGTTGTTCCTGGGGAACAGGACAAATAGAAACAGAAGTGTCTTTCACATTAGCGATCCTCTCGGCGCGGTGGAAAATTCAATGCGTTCGGCGTGTCCCCAGAACGCTTCTAAATTGTAAAATTCGCGCTCTTGAGGTTTCAAGATGTGGATAATCACGTCGCCGTAGTCCATGACGACCCAACTGGCGTCTGATAGCCCTTGTGTACGCAGCGGCAAGCGTCCCCATTCTTCTTCTACTTGGTCGGCGATGGCTTGGGAGATGGCTCGTACCTGGACGTTGGAGAATCCGGTGACGATCGCAAAGTAGTCAGCGAGATAGCATACTTCTGCGACGCCCAGCAATACAATATCAACTGCTTTGCGGTCATCGGCAGCTTGTGCAGCGGTCAATATCAGGCCGCGGGCTTCGTCTGGGATGGTGGCGTCGGTTACTGTGGACTGGGCCCGGGAGTATTCGAGTTGGGTTAGATCTGACATTAAGTGTTTAAGTTCCTAATTGATACGGTAAGGGGGAATTGGTGCGCTATTGGCTTTCGGTTGTTGGCAGTTTGAGACTAGAAATAGGAGTTAAATTCAAGCCAAAAGTAAGTACAGGATTGCTGGTAAATTTTACGTTTAACTTGTGATTTGTTCGATCGACTTTCCCGTCGATTTTCCTATTTCGGGCGATTCCGCGCGGGCCGTTTGCAGCGCCCAATTCCGCGTAAGTACGGTGCGCGGGTGAATGTAGCAGCGAGTTTCTAGCAAATATTTGAGAGAATGATCGCTAGTTTGCCACACGGCTGCATAAAGATTTTGGACGCTTGTCTCGCGCAGTGCTTCTAGTTCGGCTGTGTTGCCGCGGCTGGGTTCTATAGTGTCTGCTATAAATACGGTACAACTGAGCTGGCTCATGTTTGGTCTGCCGAGGGTATGATTGGCGATTGCGTCCAAAATTTCTCGATCGACCACCCCGAATTCGTCTCTAGCGACGATCGCGCTCGCGTCTGCGTGCAGCAAATGCGGGTGTGCTTCCAACACTGAGTCTAACTCTAAACCTTCCTTCTGAGCCATTTGCAGCAGCATTTGGGGTTTGAAGTATTTTGCCAAGTCGTGCAGCAGTCCTGCCGATCGGGCTTTTGCTTCGTCGAGGCCGTAATGGCGAGCCAAGTCTCCTGCTGTCTGTTCGACTCCGAGGATGTGTGTGATGCGGGCGGCAGGAACGCGCTGTGTGAGCCAAGCTAGGACTTTTTCGCGATCGAGTGCAAGTGTCAAATATTAACTCCCAAATTGTAGGATCTACTATTTTAGCGTTTTCTTTTAATAGACTGCGGTGTAGGGCTGACAGGGGTGCGGTGGCTTGTGGGATGGGGAGGGGTGAAGGGGGCGATCGGTTCTACCTAAACCCTTCAAAAATCTGTTAAAGTCGGTGGCTGTAACGACAAATTGTAGTTACCATAGACATCTGGCAAAAAGACAGTCAAGAACAGGCAGGATGCCTGTTCCACAATAATTATGCCAGAAGTCTAATATTTAGTAACAATCAATGAACAACGAATTTACTTCGAGCAAATCTCAAACTGACTGGCAACGCCTAGATGCCATGACTGATGAAGATATTGATTTCTTTGATTGCCCTGAAATTACGCCTGAAACGTTTGCCAAAGCATTAGTTCGGCGAGGCTTACCCAACCCTAAGACGAAAGCTCAAGTGACCTTACGCATTGACCGTGATGTTTTGGAGTGGTTTAAATCTCAAGGTCGAGGTTATCAAACTCAGATTAACACGTTACTGCGAGAATACATGAAAGCCCATCAATAATGGATTTGCTATTTTTTGTATCGTTCTCATTTATTCTACTTTTAATCAGTGCCATCAAAGGTTATTTTATAGTTGCTCCGCTTCTAGCTTCGATGGCAATTTTGACGGTCATTTTGTTGCGGAGGGGATTTCCGCTAAAAACCTTAATCAAAATGGCTGTTGCTGGCAGTCAAAAATCTTTTTCAGTCATCGCTATTTTACTTTTAATCGGCGCAGTCATGGCTGTGTGGATGGCTGCGGGGACGGTTCCGGTTCTGGTATATTGGGGAATTAAATCGATCGACCCTCAGTATTTCATTTTTTGGGCGTTTATCTTAACCAGCGTTTTTTCTGTACTGCTGGGAACATCTTTTGGTGCTGCGAGTACGATCGGCATTGCTTTGATGATAATCGCCAACGGCAGCGGTGTAAATCCGAATCCGATCGCCGGGGCGATTGTAGCGGGAGCTTATGTGGGCGATCGGTGTTCTCCGATGTCTTCGAGCGCTATTTTGATTGCCATCCTTACCAAAACCGAAATTTATACCAATCTCAAAAATATGGCGGTGACGGGCTTATTACCGCTGCTCGTTTCCAGCTTGTTGTATTTAATTTTATCGGCTTTTAATCCCGTCGAACTTTCGGGCAACAATTTGGCTTTGGAACTAGGCACAGCCTTCAATCTTAATTCGATAACTTTGCTGCCAGCCTTGACAATTCTCATACTTTGTGTACTGCGAGTCGAAGTCAAAATCGCGATGGCTGTTAGTATTATTACCGGAAGTGCGATCGCCTTTTTCGTTCAAGGTTATTCGCCGATCGAGATTCTGCAATTCGCGATCGCAGGATTTAAATTAGAATCAACTTCTAGTTTAAAAGATATTGTAGCAGGAGGAGGAATTTTGTCTATGGCAAAAGTTTCATTAGTTGTAGTTGTCTCGACAGCATTTGCTGGCATTTTTGCCGGCACCAGAATTTTAGAATTTGTGGAAGTGTCTCTCAATAAAGCTCGAACCAGAGGAGATTTATTTTTTGCCACAACAGTAATTAGCATTTTTTCAGCAGCCTTTGGTTGTACCCAGACGATCGCAATTATCTTGACCCATCAATTAGTGGAATCAAAGTACCGCCAACAAAAATTAGATGATTATCAACTTGCTGTAGACTTAGAAAATACCGCTGTTGTGATTTCCCCCTTAATTCCTTGGAATATTGCAGGATTAGTTCCAGCAACTGTCTTGGGTGTCAATTCGGATTTTATACCCTATGCGTTTTATTTATATCTGATTCCTTTATTTAATTTGATTCAACTGAAACTGGCTAAGGCACCTCATAAAAATTAACCAAAATTAAGAGATATCTTACATTCATTATCTCGCTTTTCTTAAAATTATCGGTGTTCATCTGTGTTGCGTCGGGAGCATCTCAGTTTTGCATCTGTAGTGCTGTCCCCGCTCGCGTGCTGATTGATATAGCAGGCGAGCGGGGACGCTCGCACTGCAATAAAAAATGCTTCTTGCAAAAATGAGATGCTCCCTGTTGCGTCTGCCTTAAATCTGCGATCGATCGCAGATGTATGCAATTGCTCGTCTACTTTGGCAGCGGTTGCAATATTTTCTCAGCATGACTTGCCGCCACCGCCGCAAATAAAGCCTCATAATGATTCAAAGCTTCCTCAAATCCGTAATTCTCCACAGCATACTTTCTACCTTGCTCGCCCAACGCATCCACCCGATCGCGATTTAAGAACAAATCCTCCACAGCATCAGCCAAAGCCTGCGGATCTTCCGGCGCTACCACCACCCCGCCACCGCTTTGCTGCACTGCTTTATGCGCCGTACCAGTTTCGGGAACGGACGCCAAAATTGCCCGACCGCTCGCCAGCAGCACTTGAATTTTTGAAGGCATATTAAAGTTAGTTACCCGGCGCTTTTGTACGACTAAACTAACATCCGCAGCAGCTAACATTTCGGGCAATTTTTCTCGCGGTTCAAACGACAGTAACATTACATTAGTAGCTTTGTAAGTTTCGCAATCTTTTTGCAAGCGCGTCAGTGCTGTTGATTCCCCCACAATTACAAAAGCAATTTCAGGTATGTGCTTCAAACGGGTCGCTGCTTTGACCACTGTTTGTAAGCCTTGGGTAAGGGCAATATTTCCAGCATAAAGAACCACAAACTTGCCATTTAGTTTGTGGGTTTCGCGAAAGGGGTTATTTTCTTTTGGTAAAGGGCGGATGAAATTGACATCAACCCAATTCGGAAGGCAAACTATTTTTTCCGGGGGTACTCCCTGAGAGTGCAATTTGCTGACAAAACCGCTGTCGATAACGCTGACTTGGCTGGCTGTGCTGTAGGCAAATTTTTCTAAGGCGTCCGCAATCTGAATTAGCAGTCCGTTTTTTTTCACCAAGCCGACGCGCACTGCTGCTTCTGAGACGATATCCTGTACGTTGAGGACGATCGGGATATTGCGAGTCCAGCCGTAAAAGGCCACTGGAACGCAAATCGGTAAAGGTGGCATTGTTGAGAAAATCACGTCGGGACGCCAGCCTCTGAATGCTTGGACGGCGCTGGATACGACAAAACTACCGTCTAGCAAAAGTCGGTCTAGCAGGCTGGGGTGAGGGCCGTTGACGCGCAGGTAACTCCGCTGAATAGTGACGCCGTTGTGTTCTTCGGTGAGGTAAAATTTGCCCCGATATTGCGGATAAATTCGCCGCTGGGGATAGTTGGGCATTCCGGTGACGACTCGAACTTGGTGCCCTCGCTTGACTAGGCCTTGGGCTAGTTCTGTCATCAAGGGGGCAATGCCGATCGGCTCTGGATAGTAGTTATAGGAATAAATTAGAATACGCATAATATATTTAGTTTGAAGCAAATAGTCCTGCCGCTCCTCTACTCGATCGTCCACCCGGTGAATTGCTGAGGAGGTGGTTGGGTGTCAGGGAGCATCGCAGGGGCGGCGCCCGGCCCTGCCGACGATCGCCAGAAGCCGCCCAGGCTCGGGCCCTGCCGGCGCCCTCAGATAAGGTTTTTACGCATTACCAGGCAGTTGGAGCGATCGTCGGTACGGATATAGTGCAGCTCGTCGGTGAGCTTGTACATAAACACCAGTCCCCTTTCTCCTTCTCTATCCAACGGATCGCGCTGCTCTTGCAGGATCGAGCGCAGCTTTGATTCCAGGTTGAAGGGTTGACCTCTGTCCCAAATCCTAATTTCTAAGTAGTCTGCAAACACTTTTACGTCAATGTCGATCGGCGTCTCGGGGGGCAAGTTCTGGTGAGCATGGCGGACAGCATTTGTAAACCCTTCATTAACAATCAGGCTGCACTGCCACCACAAGTCCTGTGGTATCAGCGGCAGAACAATATTCTCCAACCATTCCGAAACTTGTGTCAGAGCGTTCAGGTCTGTTGTAACCTGAAGGTCAAACTCGGCAATTGGTTGCTCGTCTTTCATTTTTCTTCTCCCTGGTCGCCCCCCACCACCGCTGTAGCCAGCGCAGGTTGGAGAGGAAAAGGAGGGCAAGGTCTTGGCAACATATTAGTTTAGTCAAGCTTGAATTGAAGAAGCCCGTTTTGCCTCAAGGTGAGCATTCCTTTCGCACCATTTACTCGATCGCGAAAATGAGAGACTTCCGATACTGTAACCCGCTTCGGTAGGACGTTTAAATCGGAAAATTTCCCGACTCAGCAGCTTGCGATGAGTTATTTCAGCTTCGACCGTGTTAGCAGTCGGTACTTTTCTCAACACACCTGAGTTCTTGTCGTCCTCGAAAACCCTGCTGGAGTCATTCGAGTACGACCTCGAACTCGCCAATTGCTAATTAATGCTCCGATCGCAGAGCTGGTAAATAGATGCACATTTTCTGTGTGAATTTTAACACTTAATACTAACGTAAGTATCGCGATCGATCGCCTACTTGACTAAGTATCAAGTTCGAGTTCCGGCTGTCGAGAAATCAACAGCAACTAAAATTTCAGCAATCGGTTGTTGACCGCTCTACATAGCGCCACTATTTTTGTTAAACAGCACAGTTATGGTTTTAACAATTAGTTTCAGGTCATACATCAGGCTCCAGTCTTGTTGGTATTTTAAATCTAAACGGATGACATCTTCAAAATCGCGGACTTTAGAGCGACCGTTGACTTGCCATTCGCCTGTCATTCCAGGTTTGACATCAAAACGCTGCCACTGAGGGACTTCGTAGCGCTCAACTTCGTCTGGAGTAGGCGGTCTAGTGCCGACTAGACTCATTTCGCCTTTGAGCACGTTCCAAAACTGTGGCAGTTCGTCGAGACTCGTTTTCCGCAAGATGCGTCCGACTTTGGTAATCCGCGGGTCGTTGTCATTTTTGAAAAATGCGCCAGAAGCTTGGTTTTTAATTTCGGCTTTCATGGCTTCGGCATTAGTACACATCGATCGAAATTTCCAAATCCGAAATCTTCTGCCCATCCAGCCGCAGCGGGTTTGTGCAAACAATATCGGGCCCGGATCGTTAATCGTGATGGCTGCCGCTATGGGTACAAACAAAATTCCTGTAATTATCAAACCGACGATCGCCCCAACGACATCTATCACCCGTTTCACCAACGACTGCACCGAGGGATGCGTCATCGGTAGCTGATTGTCGGAGGGGTGTGTCTCTATGGGAGTTGACGTTGCAGAAGGCTGCTCGATTGTCAGCACTTGATCTAGGCTGGTGAGAGCAAATACTGCCATCACCTGTGGCTTGAGGCTTCGGAGCACCAAGTCGCTGCCGCGCTGTTTGGAAAATTTCAGATTGCTGACTAAAGCACCGATCCCGCTACTGTCAATGAATGTCGTCTGACTGAAGTCTAGGACAATTTTGCTGGGAACGGTGTTTTCAGAGAAAAGTTGCTGGCAGGTTGTCTTGAAGTTTACGGCTTCAAGTACGCTCAAGCGCACGGGTATGTGAACCGAGGGAATCTCGTCCAAGTATGTAACCCGAAAATCTGTCTCTGGGGTTTGGCTGACCATGAAGTCCTAGTTTCAAATTTCAAGCTGATGTCTTTAGCCTATTGTGTCCTAGCCGCTCCACGTTTACCAAATATTGTTCCGATCTAAAGCCCAGCTTTATACAAACTTTACAAAAACCCTAAAAATGTGGCCGCCGAGCCTCGCCATATCACAGGTCAGGGTAGACTCAAGTCTACCGGTCATCAACCCGTCCAAGTTTTGGCGGAAAAATTTTGAACCCATCAGCTACCCAACTGTCCGGGCTGGAAGTATCTCATTTTTGCAAAAAGGATTTTTTTTAGTGCAGTCCCCGCTCGCGTGCTATGTATAGCACCAGAGCGGCGACTGCACAAAGGAATGAGAATTAAATAACTTACAATTTTTATTGTTGTTGTGGGATGGGCGTCCCGCCCGTCCTTTCTGGACAGGCGGGACGCCCATCCCACAAATATGTGTAAATTATTTAATTCGCGATCCTAAGAATGCCAAATTGAGATGCACCCCCGGGCTGGATTTTTTAAAGTTATGACAGACTTTGGCAAACAGGGAAAGTGTATAAATTACAATGTCTTGTCGTGTTCGATCTCTATCGGATCTTTAGAAAAATGGTATCAAATCTGAATCAAGATTTTTGTGGATTCAGAGCGATTAATTTTGTCGTTAAGAATTTTCGATCCTGTATTGCAGGGGGAAAGTTACCGCAGCGAACAGCTAAAAGTTAACGGTTAACTGTGTAACAGGAAAGTCAACAGTTAACCGTTAACTTGAAAACCCCGCACCAAAAGTCAGAGGATTAGGTTAAGAATTGTAGACGTTTTCTGACTGGGAGGTTTCGCGGCTGATGGGTTGGACTTTGGCTTTGGCTTTGGCTGCGTTGCGTTTCAGGGCCTGGAGACGAGCTTCGTATTTAGCCCGTTGAGTTTTTTTGGAGGTTTGCTCGATTAAGGTTTTTAAGGCACTACCGAGGCTTTTATAAGCGTTTGGCAGAGTGTAGCCGAAGCGAGTGGCGAGGGTGAGAGCTTTTTCGTCAGCGTCTACTGCTTCTTTTAAACTTTTGTCTCCGTTGTTTTTTTGGTAAAGTCTCCAGCCGGAGACGCCGCACAAAGATAGGGCCAGTACCAGCAGCAAGCCGTCTTGCACCCAAAGTTCGCCGACGGCGCCGCCTAAACCGATCGCCAGAGCCGCCATTTCCCAACCGTCTCTGGGGATGGTGTCGTTTTGGATGCGGGCGACTTCATGCCAAAATAGGAGGTTGCGCTGATCCATTGCTAGCTGTTCCCAGCGGATCAGGTCTATCTGTATTTCTACCTGGTCTTTGCCTATTTCTTCGCTACGGATTAGGGTGGGATTAACTTCTATTGTTTTTTCTACTGTTACCCAACTTTGGAGTTCTGGGGGCAGTATATTTTTCAAGCGCCGGATCTCACTCATCTCGGCTCTTGCTGTAGAGGTTGCATAGGATGTCATAGCTCCGGCCTATTGATTTTCCAAAGGTTAATATGTGTCTATTTCTGGAGTATAGCAAACCTTGAATCCAAATATAGCCTCGTGGCGGGGGTCGATCGACCTTTTGGCAATTTTATTTGATTTTAGTCGTTGTGGGCGATCGATTTCTTCCGACTATTTCATCAACGGTTGAATTTCCTGCCGCAATTTCGACCAAGCCGCCAAAACTTCCGGCTTAGAAGTAATCCCTTTTTGAACCAAAACAACTCCGTCCAATACTTCAGCAATTCCGTAAGAACCGTTCCGCAGAGCTTCGTCTGTAAAACGCACTGCCCCCCTAACTCTACCCCGATCCAGCGGAACTTTTAAATTATGCTGCTGCAACTGCCACAAATCTAACAGCGCATAATCGACATCGACTACCTTTCCCTCTTCATCTCGAAACTGCATCATTTCTAAACGGATGAGGTTTCTGCGACCCGAAAGGTGAGAAACTATGTAACCGCTTGTCGAAACGCTAGCAGCTTGCGGAATCAATTTTAGCACGGTTTGCAGGTCTGTGGCGTGTTCTAATTGCTCCGGCAAGGATTGATAAACCAAAGGATTAAAAGAATAAGGCGACAGAAAATACAAAGCCCCATAGGGATTGGAAGTCAAGGTAAATAATAGCGACAATCCAATACATCCAATCCAAAAACGGTGCAGCCTCGGTTTAAATCTTTCTGGATGTTCCGACCACCATAAAATTACAGCATAAACCAGTAAAGGAATCACGCTTAAGGTATAGCGAGTATTGATAGAAGTCGCTGATTTATTGTAAACTTGCACCAGCAGAACCAGCAAAGGAAAGCTTGACATAATCCAAGCTGGCAGCGAAACAACAGGTATAAATGCCAGCGGCAGCCACAAACCTAAAATAAACCTGATCCGCCTTTCTAAATCGTTAAAAAATACCTCAATTATAATTTGAGGTTGGGTAACAATCCCCCACAGCAGTTCCAGCGTAGACGGATTTTCTGTTTTGACGAATTTCCTAAAAAAATTAGCTAAGTAAAGCCGGGAATTGTCATCAGAAAACATGGGCATCACAACATTGGTAATCAGCGAAACATAACTAAAACTCAACACGCACAGCGCTATTCCGGCTCGCAGATAGCGGCGGCTTACTATTAAATAAGCTCCGATTCCGAACAAACTAATTCCAGTTTCTTCGCGAATTCCTAACGTCAGCGCTGCAAAAATCCAAAACCACACCCACTTTTGCTTTTCTAAAGCTAACAGCAAACTAAATATAAATAGAGGAAGTTGGCAGTGTTCGTAAAAATTTCCCAGCGTCGGGCCTATTACACCATTTGCTCCGTAATAACTGGCTACTATCATTACCGACAGGGGAACAGATAGATAATGTCTTGCTAAAAGATACAAAACTATTCCGGCGACGGCGATTAAAGCTACTTGCAAAACTATCAGGGTAACAGGGGATGGAAACAAGGCATAAATCGGCATCCAAATTAGAAAATTGATAACGAAGTGTTGCCCTAAATGGATGTAAGATGGAGATGACAGTTGTCTGTCTATCAGCGAGGCGCTGGAGGCGCCTGATGACAGGGAACTTTGAAAGAATCTGCCGTGTATGCTGTTCCAAAATACTTGGTTAAATAGGCCGTGATCGTAGGATGCTAAGAAGCTTTCGTAGCGAATTATGCTGAAAGTTAAAACTAATATAAAAAAAATCGCTGCTAGGATTGTAACTTGACGAAATCCTGTTTGATTGTTCCACGAGTCGAGAGGTTTGAATTTCATATTTTTTACTGCACCGATATTTTTTCTAAGGTTGATAGGACTTATCGACAAGTTGCCAGAAACCGGGTTTTTCGCCAAAATACTTGGCTCAAACCCTTAATAAGAGTTGAAAAACCCGGTTTCTTTAGTCGGAGCGATCAAGCCCTGGTTGACTGAAGTTGTGCTTAAATTCGGAAATAGAAATAAATTTGCCTTGGGTTTTAAGCTTGGTAAGGTATTTTTCGAGTTTATCAACCATTTTGCTGCCTGAGTCTTTTTTGACATAACCGGGTAATTTAAACTGGGAAATATCAGTGAATTCCCAGGGGTGAAAGTAGATGTTCAGATACGAGTCTGTTTCTAGCGTTAGCTTGGTTGCCAATTGTATCATTGACAGAGGAAAGTTTTTAAAGCTCAACCAAAATAACGGAAATCGGATCATAGGAGTGACTGAAATGGGAAGGTTGAGCAGTTTATTCGTATAATATGCAGTTCTGGATTTAGATAGATTATTGTATCTGCCGGGGATGTAAGTAGGATTCATTGAGGAGTTGTATTCGTAGCCTGCTTTTTCTATTTCTATGTCGTCAACTGGCTGAAGTCTTGCCATCCTGAATCCAGTGACTTGAGTATTCGTTATTTCTTCTAAGGTTTGCTTTGATTTTTGTAAATCTTCGAGGCTAAATTGAGAGTGGTAAAAGCCGTGGGAGGCGATTTCGTGGTGTTTTGATAGTTCTCTGATTGTATCTCGGTTGTTGAGTGCAAAGTTGGCTGTGACAAAAAATGTGGCTGTAATATCTAATCTGTCGAGAAGTGCAATAATATTTGACAATCCTCGGCTAGATATTTCAAATTTAATCTCGTCTTCCAGGCGTTGACCGTATTCTTCGGGGATGTCAAATTCTTCTAGATCAAAACTCAACAATATTGATTTATTCATAGTAGCCTGCGCGGTCGTTGTATCTAATTTTAAACAAGCTGATCAGCATTTTTAGGGAATCTTTAAGTATGTTGACTTGAGAAAGTTTGTAGAGATGTTCTTGTGAAACTCGGGCGGGTATCTCACCAGTTGTATATCCTTTTTTGTGAGCTAAAAACAGCAGTTCTGCATCAAAGGAAAACCCGGTAATTGTTTGTCTTTTAAATATTTCTTGGGCTGGTATTTTCTTGAAGCCTTTGAGTCCGGCTTGCATATCTCTATATGGTAGATTCAGGATGGCTCTGGAAATTAAGTTAAATATTTTGCCAGCTATTTTTCTGAGTAAGGTAAGATTTCGGAAGTTGTCTCGATCGAGATTTCGGCAACCAATTACGACATCAAATTTTTCTAATTTTTCTACTAAGGGTTCGAGATGTTCGAGGGAGTATGCTAAGTCGCCATCCATGAAGCAAATGCAGTCGGCGTCTGCATCTTCGCATCCTTTTTTGACGGCATACCCTTTGCCTTGACGGTTGCTGTAAGAAATTAGTTTTATGTGATGTGTGGGAAAAGCTTTGAGTTTGTTTTCTATAATTTCCAGTGTATTGTCGGTCGAGCCGTCATTAACAATGATAAAATTGTAAGCATAATTTTTTTGAGTAAATTCTAAAATTCTGTTAAAGGTTTGCTCTATGCAATTTGCTTCGTTGTAAACAGGCAGAATTACTGCGATTTTCATCATTGTTGTTCGATCGCGCTTTCGCAGAAGTATGCTACCACCTCGGGCAAGAAATCACAAGTACAGGACATCAGGTGTCAAAAAGTTAGCCAACAATAAATCTTGTCAAGTTTGAAGGGGGCTGCGGAAAAAGTACGATCGCCATAAATTGTATCATGGTAGGCTTGACCTAGCTCATCTTTAGGGGCGACACGGGCGATCGACAATCTAGACACTCCCAACATCTGAACTCGAAAAACCGTCATACTACCGCCTGAACTATATACCTTATGAGGTTGTAATTGTCAATGATAAATTATTTAGTTAACAAATGGCCCGAGTATTTTCAACCCGGTATGACGCCCCGAAAAAAACGTATTATTAGATTTTTACTAGCATTCCTCCTAACTTTCATCACCTATCAAGCAATCCTAGAAATCATCACAGTAGAAATTCCGATTTTCGGCTTTCACGATATAGTAGACCTCCGGAATCCCCAGGAAATACCGCCGCAGCGGCGAGACTTTCCCGGCGACTACAGCGAGCAAAACTTGGAACCTTTTTTAGATGACTTAGTTAGGCAGAACTATTGGTTTTTGTCAACCCAAGAGCTTTACGAGCATTTCATCGCCAATCCCAAAAAGCCGGTACCGAGTGAATATCGCGATCGCAAAAAAGTTATGATTACCTTTGACGATGGCAACAAAAGCATTTATACGCACTTACTCCCGATTTTACAAAGACTCGAAAATAAATACAGCAGAAAAACTAAAGTAGTTGTATTTGTCAACTCCGGCTTTTTAGGCCGTCAAGACTCACTCATAAAAAAGGTAACTTGTCAAGACTTAAGAGACGGAATGCAAAAAGGTTTTTATGATATTCAATCCCACGGACTGAACCACGAAAATCTTACAAAAATTTCTATGACAGCATTAGACAGAGAACTATCTCAAGACCAAATTAGACTCAGAAAATGCACCAAAGACTTAGATCCAAATCAAATAGTTGCGTCTCACATAGCCTACCCCTTTGGCGCAGTCAACAAAGAAGTTGACAAATATCTCGTCAAATACTTCTCATCAGGATACTTGTACGACAGTCTCAAATTAAAATTGCGGTTTTTTCCACCCAATAAATACCGGATTTCGAGATTAACAGTCAACAAAAAACACTCCGCAGAAAGACTCAGCAGCCTAGCTTCAGGAAGCTGGCTACACAAACTAATTGGCAAAAAATAAGCTATACAGCTTTTACAGTTATTCAATGAAGAATTGGTGAGTGCATTGGAACACGCAACATCGGAATCACAAAATAGCATCGAAAACCAAAAACCCTTAGCAATTGCTGCCGTTTCCCAACGCGCCGACGCACTGGATGCGCTGCGCGGACTAGCAGTATTAGCAATGGTTTTATCAGGTACAATAGCCCGCAAAACCTTACCAGCGTGGATGTATCACGCCCAATTACCACCACCAGACCATATTTTCAATAACAAACTGCCAGGATTAACCTGGGTTGACTTAGTTTTCCCCTTCTTTTTGTTTGCAATGGGCGCCGCGATACCGCTAGCTTTGTCGCGCCGCATCGCCAAGGGAGGGGATTTTAAAAAAGTAATATTCTCTATTTTGCAAAGAGGCTTTTTGTTAGCATCATTTGCGATATTTCTCCAGCACATTCGCCCGACTACAATTAATCCAGACGAACCCAGCCCACAAAAGTGGTGGCTGGCTTTGTGCGGTTTTTTTCTATTATTTTTAATGTACGTTCGCTGGCCACAAAAATGGTCAACTTGGCTGTGGCGAGGGATGACAGTTGCTGGTTGGAGTGCCGGGATTAGCTTCATCTCTCATATCAAATATCCCGATGGTAGGGGAATTTCTTTTGAACGCAACGATATTATCTTGATGGTACTGGCAAATGTGGCGGTTTTCGGATCGATAATTTGGCTGTTTACTCGTTCAAATGTGTGGATGCGAGTAGGATTTTTGGGTTTGCTGTTGGCAGCGCGGATGTCTTCTCATACTGACGGTTGGATTCAGTCTATTTGGCTGTACTCTCCTGCACCTTGGCTGTTTCAATTTGATTATTTAAAGTATTTGTTTGTAGTGATTCCTGGTACGATTGTTGGAGATTTACTTGCAAGGTGGATAGAGTATCGTTCGCCGGAAGAGGCGAGTTATGCTAGCTGGAAAAGTTGGCGCTATTTTAGCATTATGATTTTGATGTTGGCTCTCAATTTAGTTTTGTTAGTTGGACTGCAAGCTAGATTGGTGTGGCAGGCTTCATTAGTGACGGTGGTATTGTGTTTGTGCGGTTTGCTTTTGTTGAGAAAGCCTCGGAATGTCACGGAAAATGTATTAAACCGCCTTTACAAATGGGGTTGTTATTGGCTGGTTCTGGGTTTGCTATTTGAGCCTTATGAAGGCGGAATTAAGAAAGATTCGGCGACGATGAGTTACTTTTTTGTAACGACTGGAATGGCGATTTTTCTGTTAATTGGGTTGACGATAATTATCGATGTGTTTCAGAAGAGATGCTTTTTGCAGTTGTTTATTGATAACGGGGTGAATCCGATGATTGGGTATGCGGGATTTGCCAATATTATCTGGCCGATTCTGGTGTTAAATGAATGGGAACCGATGATTATTGAGATGACTTCCACTGATCCGTTTATGGGGTTTTTGAGGGGTTTGGGATATACGGCGATTTTAGCGTTAATTGTGGTGGTGTTTACGAGGTTGAAACTATTTTTGAGGACGTGAGTTAATTAAAGGGCGAGTTTATCTTCAGCTATTGTAGCGGAATGATTTAACCGCAGAGAACACAGAGGACGCAGAGGGAGAGAATGGATCGTGACTTACGCACGGGGTTCATAAACCTGGTTTTTGGTCTCCCATGCGTAACTTCTAGGAAAGTGACTTTAAAATGCCACTTTCTAATTGATAAATCGCTGCCATAATTCCAGTTTCAGGATTGGTTAACAGGGATTTTTTGACATCTTTCAAGTAACTTACAAGGTGTTCGCGCAAAATTGGTCTTTCTATTGTGACTGTATGATTGTAATCCCACAAATCCCACATGATAATCCCGACACCGACAATCGGGTCGATTAAACCTACTCCTAGCTGACTTGCAACTGTACCGCCTGTTTTTGTTGCTATTTTGGCGGCGGCTTTGCTGGCAACTTTTGCTGTAACTTTGCTGCCGACTTTGGTTGCTACTCCCAATATTAATGGTTTAGCAATTAAGTAACCGCTGCCGCCAACTAATACTTTTAATGATAAATTTGAGACGTTTCCTTTGTCGCTAATTGTGGTGGCAATGTCGTTCAGATATTTGTCCCACTGTACTTGTGGGATGTTATAGTTGTTTTGAACTACTTTGACATTTTTGCTGACTTCGGCTATGTACAAGTTAGCAGTATCTTGAGTGATTAATTGAAATTTCAATTGAGCATTTTTGGGAACCAGCACGCGGTTAGCAAATTCTCTTTGGAAGTCTTCTGTTAATTTTTCGGAAACAGCGCGAGATGCTGCTGTCATGTCAAATCGGTTGAGTACGGCGGATTTGACGAAGTTGAAAGGTACTGTAAACTCCATCTTTTTTTGGTTGAAGTAATCGAAGTACCAATCGAGGAAGCTGTTGTCTACTCGTGCTATTACTTCGGTTTCCCATTTGTCCAATTCTTTTGATGCGAAAGCCTCGGCTGTTGTATTGGCTTTTTGGATGGCGTTTTTAATGTCTTGGTTGACTTTGCTGAAGTCGTGGGGCGGTGAGACTACAACGGTTGTGGTTGCCGTATTTGTTAGCGACTGGGAGATGAGAAAGTTGCCTAGTAGGGGAATGATGACTACTATAATTACAACTGTCCAAATCATCGGCGTCACGGTTTTGATAAACTGGGTGATGACTTTGAGACGTTCTGTTTTCTCTGAATAGCTGATTTTTTCGCTGTCTCGACTCATGGCGGTTCGTCAATTGATGAGATTTTGGGGCTAGTTTTGATTATAGGCGGCGTTTTGGGCGATCGTGTTGCGGGCGCGTGGGCTCGGATTCTGGAGGGGTTGGGGGGAAAGTGCACCCTTTCAGCCCTGACTGTATAATAGTCATAGCCTTAGCTATAGCTCAGGTACTGACTTCCCCAAAAGTATAAAAAAACATGGTTCACAAAATAGCTCTATTTAATCACAAGGGTGGCGTTAGCAAAACAACCACTACATTTAATTTAGGATGGATGTTAGCCACCAAGGGAAAAAAAGTAATCATAGTGGATGCCGATCCGCAATGTAACCTGACAGGAATGGTTTTGGGATTTTCAACCAAGGAAGAACTAGAGGGATTATATGAAAAAAACCAGAATATTAAATCAGGATTAGCACCTGCATTTGAATCAAGACCTAAGCTAATTGAAGCTGTAGATTGTTTGCCAGTAGAAGGGTGCGATGGTTTGTTTTTGTTACCAGGTCATGTTGGACTTGCTGAATATGAGGTAACATTAGGCATTGCACAAGAGCTAAGCGGTTCAATTCAAACACTGCAAAACTTACCGGGTTCAATTTCATATCTTTTGCAAAAAACAGCAGATAAATTTGAGGCTGATTATATTTTGATTGATATGAGTCCAAGTTTAAGCTCAATCAATCAGAACTTACTGATGACCAGTGATTTTTTTATACTTCCCACAAGTCCAGACTTCTTTTCAGTAATGGCGATCGATTCTTTGGCAAAAATCTTGCCAAAATGGTATGCTTGGGCTCAGAAAGCTTCAGAAATGATGATTTTGAAAGATGCCGCCTATCCATTTCCCAAAGTTACACCGCGCTTGCTTGGGACTGTAGTTCAAAACTATCGAATAATACGTCAAGAACCCGCTGCTGCTTTTCAGAAGTGGATAGATGGAATTGAAGAAGCTGTTTCTACTAGATTAGTACCATCTTTGCAAGAAAATCATATGCTACTAAGTAATCAGATGTACAATTCTCAAGCAATTGGCCGTGATTTATGCCTTGCAAAAATTTCTGATTTTAACAGCCTTATTGCTAAGTCTCAAGAGCATCAAACACCAGTTTTTGCTCTCACGCCAGAGCAAATAGGGCGGCCTGGTATAGTTTTGGAAAAGACTTTAGGAGCGCAAGAAGAGTTCAAAAAAGTTTTTTCAACACTGACGGACAGAGTTATTGGGTTAACGTGCCATGCAGTCAGCAATTGATCTATTTCGCATCAGTATTGCTCGCGTTCGGGATCTGATTGCTGTGCATAATTCTCTAAAAGCTCAAACTAGCAATGTTCTGGATCTTTCAGATATGCTGAGAGCTGCACTTGTTCTAGCGGTGAGCGCTTTGGACTACTATATCCATGAAGTTGTCAGGATAGGTATGTTAGAGATTCATCGCGGGCAACGTCTTGAACCGCCAGCATTTTCGGGGTTTCAAATTTCACTGGGTAACGCTCGTACAGGTATAAACGCAGGACAAAATATTGATTCCTGGTTAGAAGATGAAATTCGCCAACGCCACAGCTACAAAAGTTTTCAGCAGCCAAATGCTATAGCTGATGCTGTCCGGCTGATTTGCGATAAAAAGTTGTGGGAAGAAGTCTCTATTAACATGGGTAGCCCTGCTAAAGATATAAAACAAAAACTAATTCTAATTGTCGATCGCCGAAATAAGATAGCACATGAAGCAGATATAGATCCTACTTTATCGTTAGGGAATCGCTGGCCTATTGATGAACTATTAGTTAATGAAGCGGTTAATTTTCTTGAGCAAGTCGTTGAGAGCATACACAAGATATTTTAACCCGCGACTATCGATAATTCCTCGGCAGTTCATAAAAAAAGAGTTAACTTTTAGCCTGCTTTACTTAATACAACCAGAATGTACCGATCAAGACTAACTCCTTCCCTTTCCGCTTTTTCTGCTAAACTTAAATGTAGAGATTTAGGAATTTGTAAAGATAGACTTCCGCTATACTCAACCTCCGTTGTAGGTAAAGGAATCTCATGCCCGCACTCATAAGCAGTCTCTATCCACAATTCTCTAGCTTCCTCAATATTCTCCATTGCTTCTGACAAAGTTTCTCCTACAGACATACAACCTGGAAGGTCTTTGATAAGGACTGTATAACCTCCTTCTGGATCTGGGTAAAGACTTATAGCATATCTCAGGCTCAAGTAATATTCTAAAGATTTATTCTTCAATTCTATCTTCTGATTCATTGCTCCAATCCTCCAGTTTCAATAGCGCAACAATTTGCTTTACGTATACTCCTTTTACCTTTTTACCACCTTTTTTAGGAACTGTAATATTTAATCCATCAGCATTGACAAAAGTATGATGACTTCCTTTCGATCGCTTTTCTTCAAAGCCAAAAGCAGTTAGGATATAGCACACATCGTCAAACCGCACTTCTGGTGGATTTGCTAAAAATTGTTCTACCAGTTTTCCTAACTTGCCCATAAATTTTTATGGATGCTTACACTATTCTAATAAATAAGGGCGGGCATTGCCCACCCTCGCGCTGAATCAGGTGTTATTTAGAAACTAAACCTTAGCTTCATTCTTCACCAAATCACCCCAACCCAAATCCTTCAGCGAATTATTCCGGCGCAGCGGACGAGTCACCAACTCCAGAATATCCCGCGCATTACCAAAGCCGTGAATCTGAGCAAAAGTAAACTCAACTGACCATTTAGTATTGATTCCCCGCGCTTCCAAAGGATTAGCGTGAGCCATACCGGTAATCACCAAGTCTATATTCTGCGCGTAAATCCGCTGTAGCTGATTGTAATTGTCCGGTTTCTCGACAATCCGAGGAGTCGGAACTCCCATCTCGTGACAGGTTTTTTCTAACAGCGCCAATTCGGCGGCTTGATAGCGCTTGTCCATGTAAGGAATGCCGATTTCTGGGCAAGTCATGCCGCAGCGAATCAAGAAACGTGCTAAAGAAATCTCTAGCAAGTTGTCGCCCATGAAGAAGACTGATTTGCCGCGAATGATTTGCAGATAATCTTCTAAGCCCGCCCAGATTTGTGCTTCCCGTTCGTCTAAACCTTTTGGTTCTATGTTGAGTACGGAGCAAATTTTTTCAATCCAAGCGCGAGTTCCGTCTGGCCCGATCGGGAATGGAGCACCAATTAGCTTACACTTACGACGGCGCATCAACGTCGAAGCGGTACGGGACAAGAACGGATTCATGCCAGATACATAATAACCTTCTTCCAGAACTGGCAATTCAGTGTAGCGTTTGGAAGGAAGCCAACCAGAAACTTTGATGCCTTGCTTCTTCAATTCTAAGGTTAGCTGAGTCACAACCGGATCGGGCAAAGAACCGAAAAGTACCAGCGGTGTGTGCTTGACATATTCCGATTCATCTGCTGCAACTTCCTCTTTTTTCTTGCCGAAATTCAGCAGTTGAGAGATGGCGTTGCGTTCTACTTTCTGAGATTCCATCACTGGCGCTTTCTCAGGGCATTTAGCAGCCATCGCTGCTAAAACTGTATCTTCACCTTGAGTAAAGGCGTAATCCAAGCCGTTAGCGCGGGCTGTGACGATGGGAATGCCAATTTCGGCTTCCAGCTTCGGCGCCAAGCCTTCTAAGTCCATTTTGATGATTTCGGTGGTGCAAGTGCCGATCCAGACAATTACGCTGGGGTTACGATCGCGCTTAATTTGCAAGCACAGCCGCTTCAACTCATCAAAATCGTTTAATTGAGCGGAAATGTCGCCTTCTTCCAACTCAGCCATCGCATAGCGCGGTTCGGCAAAAATCATCACGCCCATGGCGTTTTGCAAGAAATAGCCGCAAGTCTTGGTACCGATGACTAGGAAAAAGCTATCTTCAATTTTTTGATAAAGCCAAGCTACGCAGCTAATCGGACAAAATGTGTGATAATTACCAGTTTCGCATTCAAAGTTTAAAGCTTCTGGCTCAGTAGTCGTAATTGCAGTCATATTTCAAATGTTCTCCATTTAAATTGTTTTTCGTCTTGAACTTTCCCAGGCTAGGCTAGCGAGGAAATAGCTGTATTTGGCGATCGCGCGATCGCAGAACAATAATAGAAATACCTGGTTTTGGCGTAATTCCTGTGAAAAATAGATGCAGCAAACTGAATATTTTCGCAGCAGCAGCATCTAAAATTCCAGCTCAAAAATTCTGCGCGAGGGCTTGTAATCCCTCACAGCAGGGATTTAGTGTTTTTCAACTCGCTAAGCTAAAAACCATTTTGGTGGTTGTGAGTTTGAGTCAATTAAAATTTAACAATTAAAATTTAACAACTCGCAACTCACAACTCACAAATAGGCGGGAAAACTCCCGACTAGGATAGACTTTGGCGATCGCAACAACCTTACTTAAAATCCGACAAAAAGCCCGAAATCTCTTCATCCTCATCATCAGAATCCAAATCACCGAGACCTAGAGCATCTAAATCATCTTCATCAGGATCTCCGGTAGTTGCTTCCCCCAAATCGTCTAGTCCGAGTTCGTCGAGGTCATCGTCATCAGATACAGAGAAATCGTCAAGACCATCTTCGTCCAAGTCGCCCAGATCCATATCTAGGTCATCTGAGGTCGTAGCCCCAAACGGATCGGGTATTGCTTCGGCGACAAACTCTGCATCTTCTTCCCCAAACGGATCGGATATCCCCGCTTCGAGATCCCCAGAGGTCAAAGTCCCAAATTCTGAGGCTTCATCTTCCTCGTCATCGAGGTCGAGACCGCCCAAAGCCGAGCCTTCATCTTCCTCATCGTCGAGGTCGAGACCGCCCAAAGCTGAGGCTTCATCTTCCTCATCATCGAGGTCGAGACCGCCCAAAGCTGAGGCTTCATCTTCCTCATCGTCGAGGTCGAGACCGCCCAAAGCTGAGGCTTCATCTTCCTCGTCATCGCCCATATCGAAGTCTGATATGGCGTCTTCCTCATCCTCGCCCATATCGAAGCCAGATATGCCGTCTTCCTCATCCTCGCTCATATCAAAGTCTGATATGGAGTCTTCCTCATCGTCCCCGAGAGCGAGACCGTCCAAAGCCGAGGCTTCTTCTTCCTCATCCTCGTCCATGTCGAAGTCGGAGACAGATTCTTCCTCATCCTCGTCCATGTCGAAGTCAGAGATAGATTCTGCCTCGTCCTCGTCCATGTCGAAGTCGGAGATAGATTCTGCTTCGTCCTCGTCCATGTCGAAGTCAGAGACTGCTTCTTCCTCATCCGGTCTCAGTGCGTTAACAGCAGCAGCCAGACCAGCGACTCCGGCGACTCCGGCGACTACTCCGGCTGCTGTTAACGCCGCACCGCCTAATTTATTAGATTTGGCATCAGCAGTTGGAGCGGCTGCGGGTGCAGCAGTTGCAGTTGGAGCGGCTGCGGGTGCAGCAGTTGCAGTTGGAGCGGCTGCGGGTGCAGCAGTTGCAGTTGGAGTGGCTGCGGGTGCAGCAGTTGCAGTTGGAGCGGCTGCGGGTGCAGCAGTTGCAGTTGGAGGTTGACCGGCTACCTGTGGCACGGTACTTGAAGGCATACCCAGTGCTAGATCCGGGTCAAAATTTAGACCCAAGACTTCGATCAGGCTGTCTGCATCCGGCTTGAGTTTTGAGAAGGGCAGCATTAATTGCTGGAGTTCCGGCTCCAGGGCAGCCGCAATTCCCAGGATGAGGTAAGAAACAGGCCTTTTCCCGCCGTCGGGTGTGGCGACCGTGTTGTCAGCCGTCATGTGCAGGAGCAGCCAAGTCCGATTTGCCTGGTAGTAGTCCAACCACTTCTGTTTGAGAGCAACTGAAAAAGTATCAAAAAAAGCCATAACCTCTTTATCCTCATCCTGATCGCTAGACCTATTAAACCATCATCAGGTCTAGCTCATCTTCCTCCTTCTTGACCACTGGTTGCACAGGATTTAGATAAAAATCTGACAACAAGGAGAATAATTCGCGATCGGGCGTGTCGTTGGGCACTACTCCTTCGGGCATTGCCAAAATTTGGTCGGCGATGTTGAGGTAGTAATCGCAGACGTAGTTGAGGGAGGGATCGCTCTCGGCCATCTCAAACAAAGTCTTGCCTTTGACGCGAGAAACGCGGATGTCTTCAATTAGCGGCAGGACTTCGAGCACTGGCATGGGTACAGTGTCGATGTACTTGTCGATCAAATCGCGCTTGGAGGTGCGGTTGCCAATTAGACCGGCGAGGCGCAACGGGTGAGTGCGGGCTTTTTCGCGAACTGAGGCGGCGATGCGGTTGGCTGCAAATAATGCGTCGAATCCGTTGTCGGTCACAATCATGCAGTAGTCGGCGTAGTTCAATGGGGCAGCAAAACCGCCGCACACTACGTCGCCGAGTACGTCGAACAGGATGATGTCGTATTCCTCAAAGGCGTTGAGTTCTTTGAGCAGTTTAACGGTCTCTCCGACTACGTAGCCGCCGCAACCAGCTCCTGCGGGCGGGCCGCCTGCTTCTACGCAGTCAACGCCGCCGTAGCCTTTGTAGATGACATCTTCGGGCCAAACGTCTTCGTAGTGATAGTCCTTTTCCTGAAGGGTGTCAATAATTGTGGGGATCAAGAAGCCCGTGAGGGTAAATGTGCTGTCGTGCTTTGGATCGCAACCGATTTGCAAAACTTTCTTGCCGCGTTTGGCTAGGGCAACGGAGATGTTGCAGCTTGTTGTCGATTTGCCAATTCCACCTTTTCCGTAAACTGCGAGTTTCACTCTTTTTTTCTCCTATAGGTTTCTATCAAAACGATCGGGCTGGGGTTTGACGCTTTGATGTTGCGATCGCTACGCCTCTAATCGCCAATTAATTGGACAAACGTGGACTCAGCATACAAAAGAAAACCTTGGCACCTCAAAAGTGGTCATTCTTTTTGGC
>NZ_JAEQDE010000177.1:0-9070 GCF_020737865.1 Microcoleus sp. PH2017_35_SFW_U_B | reverse complement strand
CAATATTTGCCCTCATGGCAACGTTCTGAAACTTTACCAAAATGGGATATCACGATTATCCCATTTTGACTGGTATTTTATTTGTCCGCGAGTCCCTTAGGTCTTGCTTTGTGGGTAAAGCTGCTATACAAATCCTAGACAAGTCTAGACATTTGCTTCTTACTTCATCGGGGGCATGGGAGCGGCTATCCCTCGGTAAGCTTTGACGCTCTAGCCAAGCGCGATAAATTAATCGCTGCGTTCAAATCCCTGTCCATCGAATGACCGCAACTTCCATAGTTGTAAGTCCTTTCTTTCAGCGGCATATCTTGAATATGTCCGCAGTTTGAACAAGTCTTACTCGAAGGAAACCAGCGGTCAGCAATGATTACTTCACAGCCAAACTTTTGAGATTTATACTCTAGTTGACGTTTGAATTCATAGAATCCACAATCAGCGATAACTCGAAGCTCGCTTGTGATTAGACAGTAACCCAGAAACATTCAAATTCTCTACTACTATCTTTGCGTGGTTTTTGCATAAGTAAGTAGTGATTTGATGGAGAGTATTTTTTCTGAGATTCGCTACCTTAGGAATGAAAATTGAATAATTTAAGCAACTTTGCTTCCCCATTTCTTTTCCAGTAAGGGCTAAGGGGGGGATAGTCGTCTAGGTTATTAAATTTTCATTCCTTAGCATGATGCTTCGCTAGTTTTTGTTTCGCCTTAAATCTATTTCTAGAGCCTCTTGTTTTTTTCGGGATAACTCCTTTGACAGCCTACGCAACTTACTGAGATGCGTTTTGTAATGCTTTGGGTTAGGCAAAACAACACCGGTCGAAAGGGTTGCCAACTCTTTAACTCCCAAGTCAACACCCACAACATCGTGTTGCTTTATAGTTGGCTCTTCTGTTCGTAAGCAAAAGCGATAAACCAACTGTCGGCGGTACGTGAAATAGTGATTGACACGGCACGGTGGTGTGAGGCAATCCGCCCTAGGTTTTTACCCAGCCGATAGTCGGCAACTTTATGGACGTACCACCTACCGGAATTGGTTTGCCACCTGCATCTATCGTGAAAGAATCATGATGCCCCTTCTTCTTGAATTTGGGATATCCACCTTTTTTTGAGAAAAATAAGGAGAAGGAATCCCCAAGATTGTCGAAAGCATATTGAGTTATCTTCTGGCAAATTCCCGCTTCTTTAATCCATGTAAACTCAGGCTTTACATGATTGTTAAAGAATTTCTTGAGTAGGTATTTATTAGGCTTCAATCCATCTTGATCAAGGTTGCTCCAAGTAGCCAATCCCCAGTTATAAGTAAACCTCACTATTCCAGCGTGTTTGCTCATGACTGTTGTCTGACTCTTGTGCCGGCTTTAACTTTGTTTTGATGGATAAAAGCATTGCTCGACATCAACACGCTAATTTCACCGATAACCCGACAGCCCGAAACATCCCAGCGCAAGCGAGTGTCTTTACTGACAATCCAAGGTTTTTTGGGAATCGCGCAGGGTTTGAACAAAATGGTACATCGTAGATTTGTCTACAAGTGTACCACCTTGTCTATTTAATCGCTAGCTAGGTAGTAGCTCAGGCGTCGCTTTCAATGTGAATAAACAACAAACCCATTACCACAACCGGCATCAGCCAGCAAACAACCGGAATCAAAATCCAAGGCAAGAAAGAAGCAGCGTAGGAACCTGTCATATCAAAATCTCCAAACTAAAGTTAGTGTGTGGCAACAGGGATATTTGGGAGTGGAGTCTAATTGTTGACTAAACCCCGGAAAATGGCATCGATGCCGTTAAAGTTTTCGAGTAAGAAGTAGGCAGCAAAGACGCCGCTCATTCCGCCAATGAAGAAACCAGCAGTGAGCTGGCTCCAGCCTTCGCCGGTTTTCAGGGCTTCGGGAGTCATGGGATTGGCGCTCGGGTAGCTGCTATTGTCATTTTTGAAAGAGACTAAACCGTAGGCAGACATACCTGTTGTGCCGAGCAGAACTAAGACGAGGGCTGTAATTAATCCGCCGAGATTAGCTGCTTCTGGATAATCCCGCAGTGGGCCTAAGACGATTTGGGGGCCGACAAGGAAATAACCGTGTGCCAAACCGATTTCTAAACCTCGAACTAGGGGTGAGAGTCCTTTGCGGTAGGCGGGCAAATTCCCAATGAATGCTTGTGTGAAATCAGAAGCACTGATGGGAGTTGCGAGATGACCCGTGAAGGGGTCGCCGTTAAAGGGTTTAATAAGCTCTGCATCTCTGGGATCGGCCATATTCTCTTTTTCCTCGCTGTGCGTAAAAATTGAGGCGTTCAAGTCATATTTTACGCAGGGACGTGTTTCCTATTTGCATAATTGGCAGCTAGCTTTAGAAAAGTTCACTATTCTTTAGTTTTGGGAAGAATTTTTCTTTTGTCTCCTATACCAGAAAGCGAGTCGATCGGGCGACACTCCGAAAAAATAAGCAATAATTACTATTTGATTGATGGCGGTGGTTTTGAGTACCCCAAGCTGCTGCCAGCGGCGGGCGGATGTCAACACGGGCTCGGGTACGATTTGGATGCGGCCTTGTTTTTTCAACCGGCGTACAAATTCAAAGTCTTCCATGAGGGGCAAGTCAGGAAAACCGCCGATTTGGTCAAAGATAGCTGAATAAAGAAAAATGGCTTGATCGCCGTAGGGCATTTGCAGAAAGTGCGATCGGCAGTTTACTCCTATTTCTACGAGCAGCAGACAGAGCGTGCGGGCATCAATCTTGAGTTCAAAGGCCCCGGCGACTGTTTGGGGTTTGGCTAGTGCAAGGCGTGCGCCAGAGTCGTAGCCGGGAGGCAAAAGAGTGTCTGCGTGGAGAAACAGCAGAATATCTCCAGTAGCCAAGGCCGCACCTGCATTCATTTGAGTGGCGCGGCCTTGGCTACTGGAGACAACTCGGACGCCCAAAGATGTTGCTATTTCTGCGGTACCGTCGTTGCTGCCGCCATCGGCGACGATAATCTCAACATTTTTGGCATTTTGGGCGGTGGAAATGACTGAGGCAATTGTAGCTGCTTCGTTTAAGACGGGAATGATAATGGAAATTTTGAGATTGAGATTTTCGGGCGGCATAGAGAATCGATCACCGCTGGAGAGAGAGAGGGCGGGTTTTGTACAAAGCTTATCTGTTATTTCAACAGGTAGCGACAGTTTGATGGCTGACACATGGGGCGGATAGAAACCGGGTTTCTACGAATTTTACTCTCTGGTCACGATAAATATACGAAGAAACCGGGTTTCACTCTTGTCGCAAAGTGCGATCGCGAACTTGCCTTTTGAGTTCCTCGTCTGAAACCCTTGATTTCCCGCAGGTAATTCCTGTGTCTGGCAAGCGTTGCCCTCGTTCTCGATCGCCCTGAAACCCTGATTCTAAGATTGACAATCAAAAACTGTCCCTAGTTTGATTATTTACTAATTTATTTGCTAATTTTTGGCTTTTTCTCGCGCTTGCGACTATTGTCGCAAGCGCTGTCTAACCGCTGCATTTGGTTAGACAAATACATTTACTATAGTATGACGTTGTGGTTTCACAATCAAGTATTTTTTATGATTTATAGATGACAATTTTTAATGAATCAGAGAAGTTAAATATAGTTTATTTATTTCAAAATACTAATATCTAAACGCAGCAAATCCTCCGGCAAATCTATGTCTGCAAGAGTGGGAAGATAAGCAATATTGAGGTCAAGATTTTGGGCGATCGCCTGCGTAGAAGAAAATACCTCACTGGTTCCCCACTTAATTCCGCTGAACAATTCCGGTATCGATCGGCGCAGCCCGATTAGATAATAACCGCCGTCTGTTGCCGGGCCCAAAACTAAATCGTGCTGGCTCAGTTTGTCAAAAGCTTGTGCCATGATTTCTGCTTTCAGATCGGGACAATCAGTTCCTATAATTGCAGCTTTGTCAACCCCTGAATTAAAAGATTTTTGAAACGCTGCTGTCATTTTTGCCCCCAAATCGCCGTCTATTTGATTTTGATAAATAATATCTGTTCCCAACCAGTCTTGCATCTGTTGTTGGTTGCCACCTGTGTGGTGAATTTCCACTGATAATCGGCGGGAGTTTTGAAGAGAGAGGGCGCGGGCGATCGCCTTTTGGGCCATCAATCGGTGCAGGTTGGCAGCACCTGTTTTTCCCAGCACAGGAATTAGTCGAGTTTTGGCTTTGCCCGCTTCGGGATAGCGGGTGAAAACAATCAGTTTTTCGGAAATCATAGATTATTCATAATTTTTAAAGAAATGACCTAATGCAGTCCCGGACGCAGGGGGGGCTAAAAACCCGGTTTCTGCGCCGCCTGCGTCCACAATAATTTTTCGGAGAAACCGATTTTTTCGCGTCCGCGATTACTAATTTAATCCCTGGATTCAACCCATCCTAAAACACTGTCAACTGTCAACTGTCAACTGTCAACTGTCAACCGTTAGCTCATTTCTAGCATTCGCTGGATAGGTTGCAAGGCTGCTCGTTGCAGTTCTTGAGACATAGTAATTTCGGGGGTTTGATTTTTCATAGCTAGATACAATTTTTCCAAAGTATTTAATCTCATGTGCGGGCATTCGTTGCAAGCACAGGTATTATTGTTAGGAGGAGCGGGGATGAAGTGTTTGTGCGGTGTTTGCTTTTGCATTTGGTGAATGATTCCCGGTTCAGTTGCGACAATAAAAGCTTGGCTGGCACTGGATTGAGAATATTTGAGCAAAGCGGTGGTTGAACCGATATAATTGGCGTGGCGAAGTACCGGAGGTTCGCATTCTGGATGGGCGATGATTTCGGCTTCGGGATTTTCGATTTTGAGTTGAACTATCTTTTTTTCTGAAAAGTTTTCGTGGACGATGCAGGCTCCTTGCCAGAGTTCCATGTGTCTGCCGCTTTGTTCGATGACGTAACGGCCGAGATTGCGATCGGGCCCAAAAATTATCGGCTGATTTTCGGGAATTTGGTTGACAATTTTGACGGCGTTGGAGCTGGTGCAAATTATGTCGCTCATTGCCTTGATTTGGGCGGTACAGTTAATGTAGGAAATAACTAAATGGTCTGGGCGATCGGCTTTGAAAGCTGCAAAGGCTTCGGGCGGGCAACTGTCGGCGAGGGAACACCCAGCATTTAAGTCTGGTAGCAATACTAATTTGTGGGGATTGAGGATTTTTGCGGTTTCTGCCATGAAATGAACTCCGGCAAAAACTATGACATCGGCGTTGGTGTTGGCGGCTTTGCGGGCAAGTTCGAGGGAGTCGCCAATGAAGTCTGCGATGTCTTGAATGTCGGAGTCTTGGTAGTAGTGGGCGAGAATGACGGCGTTCAACTCTTGTTTGAGGGCGTTAATTGCTGCAAACAAGTCGTCGGGCAGTCTGGTTTGGGTCAAGTTTTGAGCAGGTGCGGTGGTAAACACAGTTAAAATATTCCGGGGAAGGTGGCGGCTGGACTTAATATTTTGAATTATAGTTGAATTCACCAAAAACGGTGGTAAGCGGGTGGTTGGGTTGAAATAATCTAAAATCTAAAATCTAAAATCTAAAATTGGCTGGGGGAGAGTGCAAAAATTGGTCGCTGTTTCTTATGCTGAAGAAGAAGGGGCTAGGGATCGATCGCGCATGACAAATCAAATGAATCAGACTAAATCTATCAAAATTGCGGTGGTGGGGGACGTTCACGATCGCTGGGAAGCGGAAGACGGCGAGGCCCTGAAGCATCTTGGCGTTGATTTGGCGCTGTTTGTGGGGGATTTTGGGAACGAGTCGGTGGAGGTGGTGCGGGCGATCGCATCTTTGGACATTCCGAAAGCAGCAGTGTTTGGGAACCACGACGCTTGGTACACGGCGACGGAGTGGGGCCGCAGTCAGTGTCCGTACGATCGCGCCGTTGAGAATCGGGTAAAACAGCAGTTAGATTTAATGGGAGAAGCCCACGTCGGTTACGGGAAACGGGATTTTCCCGAATTGGACATAACGGTGGTGGGAAGCCGCCCGTTTACTTGGGGAGGTTCGGAGTGGAAGTACAACGATTTTTATTCGGAGTGGTTTGGCGTAGAAAGTTTTGAGGAGTCGGCGAGGCTAATTGCAGGGGCGGCGGCAGATGCGGACTGCGAAAATGTGATTTTTCTTGGTCACACGGGGCCGACGGGGCTGGGAGAGGCTGCTGAAGACCCCTGCGGGCGTGATTGGAAGCCGCTGGGAGGGGATTGGGGCGACCCGGATTTTGCTGAGGCGATCGATCGAACTCGCAGCGCCGGAAAGCACGTACCGCTGGTAACTTTTGGTCATATGCACCATCAACTGCGACATACTAAGCACGAGTTGCGGAAGTCAGTGGTGAGTGCGAAGGGTACGGTGTATTTGAATGCGGCCAGCGTACCGCGAATTGTGGAGAAAGAGTGCTCGAAATTGCGGAATTTCTCGATCGTCCTGCTGGAAAAAGGAACAGTGTCGGAAATGTCTTTAGTCTGGGTAGGGGAAGATTTCGCGGTGCAAAGAGAACAAATTCTTTACCGGCAGACTGAATCTGCTACTGCTTGTAGTTAGCGGCAATTGCTGGTATGATAAAATCTATGCGCCTGGAGAGGTGGCAGAGTGGTCGAATGCGCCTGACTTGAAATCAGGTGAACTGAAAGGTTCCGTGGGTTCAAATCCCACCCTCTCCGTTTTTGACAACTACGAAAAGAACTGGCAAAAAATCACCCCTGCGGGGGTGATTTTGCTTACCATGTAATTTTTCTAGCCAACTTACTCGATTTAAGCGGTTTCCTCATCCGCCGGATCGCCGTAGGGATCTTCGCTGGCGGGGGTCAGATTGCCGAACATTCCAGCATCCGCGTAGGAGTCGGCAAAATTTGTTTGTTGGTGGGCTGCCCAAAGCGAAGTGAAGCAGCCGGACGGGGCGAGTCCGAAACCAAAAGCAGCACTGGTGAGGGAGAGAAGGCGGGATTTATCAGTCCGGCGGGATTTAACTGCGCCTCCGTGCTTGTCTGAAATGGTGGCAATTTTTTTGTGGAAATTCTGGAGATGTCGATCGCACTGCTGTATGAATAATTAACCGAGATAGAAAGCCACAGTGGCTTTTCAGAATTTTTATGAAAATCCAAAATATAATTACTGCTGGATTGTCGATCGCCCTTTTATTAGCTGCAACCAAATACATACCTGATTTTAACCAGCAAAACCAAGTCAAGCAATTGCTGGAGACCAAACAGTGTCCAGAATGCAATCTCAGCAATGTCAACTTGAAGGGAATGGACTTACAAGGATTTAACTTGCAGGGAGCAAACCTAGAAGGTGCTAACTTATCAGGAGCAAAACTGGCGAATGCCAACCTAAAAAATGCCAACTTGAATAAAGCCAACCTGACAGGTTCTGATTTGGGATGTAGTGGCATAAGTTTCAATCTTGATACTAATGGTCAAGCAGCAAATATGGATTTTAAAGTCAGTGCTGTACCCGAAAAGAATAACCCAGAAAATGCAGTAGTTGGTTTTAATATGAAATCAACAGACCGAGGAACCACAATGCGTTTCAATCTTCCGGGATGCGCGGATTTCGAGAATGCTACAATGCAGGAAACTAAAATGCCCGATGGCAACATTCATCCTTAATTATCTCCAGTTATCTCCTTGAACCCTCGGCGATTGAAATCGCTTCTACACATACGAAGTCCGCCTGCGCGGACTAAGAAATAATATCAATTCCGGTTGCACCGGAATGACAAGCGAGGAGACTCAAGATGCCGTTTCCCTGCGCGGACTAAGAAATAATATCAATTCCGGTTGCACCGGAATGACAAGCGAGGAGACTCAAGATGCCGTTTCCCTACCCCAGATTCATTGTAGGGAAACGGCATCTTGAGTCTCCTTATTTCGGTAATATTAATAATTCCGATGCTACCGGATTTGATATAAGGGGGATTTAAGCAGGATTTGATATTAGATCGAAAAAAAACCGCCGCCTGTGATTCAGGCAACGGTTTTTTTAAGCAACTAATTACCAGCTAAAATTAGTGAGCAGAACCGTTACCGTGATACTTGTCACTATCGTAGAAGCCGTTTTTTGTGCCGAAGAACAAACAGCACACGGTGAAAACTGCTGTCAAGACTGCTAAAACTAACTTAACGTCCATAATTTACTGTCTCCTGTTGAATGAGTGCAAATACTCAGATTGTAGAATCTTTTTGGCTGGCGCGGCCATCTACCAGCGTAGCGCCTGATTTGCTGGGCTGTACTCTGGTGCGCCAGTTTCCTGACGGGGAGACGATTCGGGGAATGATTGTGGAAACAGAAGCTTACGCCCCGGGAGATCCCGCTTGTCACGCTTACCGACAGCAGACTCCTCGCAATCAGGCGATGTTCGGGCGTGCGGGTATCGGCTACGTTTACTTTATCTACGGGATGTATCACTGTTTTAACGTGGTGACGGATGCGGAGGGAGTGGGTAGCGCTGTGCTGATTCGAGCTTTGCAGCTAGATGCGCCTCCTGTCAAGTTTGCTGCTGCAATTCCCGAAAAAAAGCTGTTGCGCCTCGCCGCCGGGCCTGGGAAGCTGTTTGACACTCCCCTGCCTAAAGGCGAGGGGATTCTTTGTTCATAGACTCAACTTGCTCAGACAGGATTTCTGAGCGTCAAAGTAGAGGTCAAATCTCCCAAAGCGTTCGGGCTTAAAACCCAAGTTCCGGTATGCCCTACCGTACTCAAGGCTAATTTCAGAATATTAATCGCTGCGTTCCAATCCCTATCCATAACAAATCCACATTCACAAACGTGGGTTCTTACGGATAGGGATTTTTTTACGATTGCACCGCAATTTGAACATTTTTGTGAAGTATAAGCAGGATTAACGGCAACCGTTACCCGACCAAATTTCACACCAAAATACTCCAACCACTTTCTGAATTGATACCAACCTGCGTCATTAATCGATTTAGCGAGACAGTGATTCTTTACTAGATTCTTTATTCTCAAATCTTCGTAAGCGACCAAATCGTTAGATTGGATTACGCAACGCGCCAGTTTCTTAGCGTGTTCTTCACGTTGCCGACTTATTTTGAGGTGTACTCGTCCTAATCGATTA
>NZ_JAEQDE010000176.1:0-6666 GCF_020737865.1 Microcoleus sp. PH2017_35_SFW_U_B | reverse complement strand
TACCTTGGGATGGCCGACCACTCAATAGCGCAGGAAGTGAACTCTTTCATTGTAGCTAAAGATGGCTTTAGTTAAGTTTGGGTAAGTTTTACGAAGCAGTTAAGGCAATATTTTTGAGAAGGAGAATTTTTTGATGCGTGCTGGCAGCGGGCTAATCCGGCAACGACAAAAAATTCAATATCTTTGAGATTTTTGCCCTCTAGCTTCTAGTGTTGGGAAACCCTGCGTTAGAATTAAGCTATATATAGACAGGCGTGCAATGTATTGTACCAGTATAAAAAATCGAGCAGGCTTTAGAAGGCGGTAGCTGTGAAACCAATTCGTTCATTAGAAGATGCTTTAAACCGCTGTCAGGCTATGGGAATGCGCTTGAGCCGCCAGCGTCGATTTATTCTAGAGCTTTTGTGGGATGCAAAAGAACACCTCTCGGCTCGCGAAATTTACGATCGCCTGAACCAACAAGCAAAGGGGATCGGTCATACTTCTGTTTATCAAAATCTGGAAGCTTTGTCGAGAGAAGGGATTATTGAGTGCATCGAACGCTCGGAGGGACGCTTGTACGGGAATGTCAGCGACTCTCACTCTCATGTCAATTGTCTGGATACGGCTCAGATTCTCGACGTTCATGTGGAATTGCCGATCGACTTGATTGAACAAATCCAACAGCAAACAGGTGTCAAAATTGTAGACTACCGGATAGATTTCTACGGATATAGATCGGCAGAGTCAGCTACGGCAGCATCAACTGCTAGCGATACGCCAAAAGCTTCGTAAATGATGAGGCAGCCACTGTTAGAAGCAAAAGGGATATTTTTGCTGTGGCTGTTGAAGGTATAAAATGATTCAAATATTGATAGTGGCTCGATCGGGCCGAGGTACGTTGTTGGGCTTTAGCCCTCTTTACACATACCTCTAAAGAGGGCTAAAGCCCAACAACGTACCTTGAAACTCAAACTCGATCGGCAAGTTGGGCGATCGGGAAATAAAATGTAGCACTAAGTAAAAAAAATAGCTCTACCCTCTATACGTATAAAGTTGGGAGAAAATCCGGGTTTAGTACCCGCTTGATTTTTTAGTCGGACCGAATCGATCGAAATTTTGTGTAGCAACATTTTCAGAACCCTGGCAAATTTATCTGTGGAGTCAAGACGAAAATCGAAGATCGAAAATTGAAAATCGCTAGACTGACGGGGCTTTCTAATGTTTTTTCAGCTAAACTGCACCGGAAGCAGTGAATAATTGTTGGATAACTGGTATGATTTACGTGCTTCTTGAGCCTAAAATACTTGGAAGCAAGCAGTGGGGCTAGACACGAACCTCACTACAAAACGCCGTAAAGGGAAAAATTGCAAGTACCTTGAAGGAAATTCTAGATCTCCTTAACAGGAGTCAGAAGCCCACATCGCAATCGATGATTTGATGTGGGAGTGTCACGGAGAGAGCGCATTACAGGACAGGCTGAAGTAATGGCGAGACGACAATCTGACCAATTCCACACACCACCCAAATACAACCCATCCCCCAAACCGACGGCACAGTTGAGTGCAGAGGCGACAGGCGATGCAAGTTCCTCCCTCACGGCGTCGCCGAGGGAGGGGAAAAGAACTTTTTGGCAGTGGCAACTGATCTGGCTGAGTCTCCTGGTGGGATTTGGAGTAACGGGTGCCGCTGCATTTCTGTGGCTGCTGACGATGCCACCGCCACCGAATTGCCAGCAACTGTCGCCATTGGCGGCGGACGGAGAGCGACTTTACTGCGCTCAGCAAGCTGCTAAATCGGGCAAGCTAGAACAGCTAGAATCGGCAATAGGACTGGTGCAGGCTTGGCCGAAAGAACACCCGCTATACTCGCAGGGCCAACATTTGATCGGGGAATGGTCGAAAGCCATGCTCGCATTTGCCAGGGCAAAAATTGAGCTGGGCGATTTGAAGGGCGCTCTGGCGATTGTGGCAAAAATTCCGAAAACCAGTCCGTCTTACCCAGAGGTACAGGATGCTGTGACTGCTTGGGAAAAAAATTGGCAGGAGGGTCAAAAACTCTACGATACAGCGCTAGCAGCTTTGAAAAGTGAGGATCTGAGGAAGGCATGGGATTACGCTCAAGCTCTGTTTAAGCTGGAAAATATTTTCTGGAGTCAGAAGCGCTACAACGAGCTGATTCAGCAAATTTCTCTGGAAAGAAACGGCTGGCAGCGCTTGCAAGAGGCTAGAAATTTGGCGCAGGAGGGAACTCCGCAAAAGTTCGCTGAGGCGATCGTCCTGGCTCGCAAAATAGACCCGCAGCTTTTTGCCCGCGGTAAAGCAGAAAAGGAAATTGAGGGCTGGAGCCGGACTTTGCTGGCAATGGCGACTAAGCGGTTGAAGGGGAAAGACCTTCCGGGGGCGATCGAGGCTGCTTCTGTGGTGCCCCAAGATTCGCCACTGTTTGCGGAAGCTCAAGATTTGATGCAGTTGGGTAGGGCTCAGGCGGTGATGTGGAACCAGTCGGTATCGACGCCACTGGCACAACATATTTTTACTTTGCTCGAAGGGCAGGGGGCTGCTAGCCAAATTGCTCCTGGCCGACCTCTGTACAAGCAGGCTCAAGTTCAAGTTGAAAGTTTACAGGTGCAGTTTCAAGATTTACTGCGGCTGCAAGTGGCAAGCACGATCGCGAGTTTCGGTCAAATCGGGGCGCTTCAGATGGCGATCGAGCAAGCGCAAACCATCGGGCCTCGTCAGCCGCGGCGGGTTCACGCTCAAACTTTGGTGGCTACTTGGCGCCGCGAAATTCAGCGGATCGAAGACCAAGCTTTTGTGAACCTGGCGAAGCAGTTGGTAGCACCGGGAACGGTTGAAGGACTTAAGGGCGGCATTGCTCAGGTACTTCTGATCTCTCAAAACCGTCCCCGCAGAGTAGAGGCGCAAACTCTCCTGGCTCAGTGGACGAAACGCATAGAAGTTATTCAAGATCAGCCTTTTTTAGATGAGGCGATCGCCCTGGCCAAGCAAGGAAAACTGACCGCGGCTATTGACAAAGCTTCGGAAATTAAGAGCGGTAGGACTCTTTACGCTAAAGCTCAGGATAATGTCTATCAGTGGGTGAGCGAACTGCAAGTTGCTCAAGATCGTCCGATTCTCGATCGAGCTGCGGAATTAGCATCTCAAGGTAGTCTGTCGGCGGCGATTAATATGGCTTCCCAAGTCGGTTACGGTAGGGCGCTGCACTCAGAGGCAGCAGGTGCGATCGGGCGCTGGAGCGCCGAACTCAGAGCCAACACTGCGCCGCCGCCGGAGCCCGCTCGCGAGTACGCGCCGGCTCCGCAACAGGAAGAGTACGCGCCGGCTCCGCAACAGGAAGAGTACGCGCCGGCTCCGCGACAGGAAGAGTACGCGCCGGCTCCGGAGCCTTACTATCCGCCCGCCAGACAAGAGGCTCCGGCTCCGGCTCCAGAACCTTACTATCCGCCCGCCAGAGAAGAGGCTCCAGCTCCGGCTCCGGAACCTTACTATCCGCCCGCGAGGGAGCCGGAACCTTACTATCCGCCCGCGAGGGAGCCGGAACCTTACTATCCGCCCGCCAGACAGGAGGCCCCAGCTCCGGCTCCAGAACCTGCTCGTCCTCCGGCTCCGGCTCCGGAACCGGCGCCTTCGATTCCTCAGCCGGCTGGACCTCCTGATGCTAATTTGATCCCCGAGTAATTGGGTTTTAGGGGAGGCGCGTCTAACATCTCACATCTAAAATATAAAATCGAGTGAGTAATTTACAACTGCTGTCGATCGATCCCGACCCCATTTTCCGACTGGGGCTGAGAGTCGCCTGCGAGCAGTATCCAGACTTGGAAGTTGTCGCAGATGTGGGCACGGGAACCGAGGCGTTGGAGGTTCTGGAAGCTCGATCGACCGCCTCTCTCTGGGCCAAGAAGCCCGTTGATTTGGTAATTTTGGCTGTTGAGAGGTTAAGTTTGCGATCGGGTCTAATACAGACGCTGGCAGTTTGTGGCGAGTTCAAAAATTTGTACCCCAACCTACCGCTGTTGCTCCTAGGTGGGCCGCTCGCACCGGATCAGTTGGGGCAGTTACAAGCTGCGGGCGCGAAGGGCTATTGTCCTAAAGATAGAGATATTTCCGAGACAATAGAAGCTATTCGCGTGGTAGCATCCAGCGGCACTTATTGGCCGACAGATACGCCAGCGAACTCTCAAATAGAGCTAAATTCAGCGACGGTTAAAACAATAGAAAATTCCGCAGCCAATCCAGAAGAAAATGCTGAGAGTCTGACAATTGATACGCCCGTACACAAAAAAATTCTGGCTTATTTTTGTGTGTCTGGATTGCGAGAAATAGATGCAGCTTTGGCAATTGTCAAAGCTGATTTGGAACAGATCAAAGTGGCAGATTCGACAGACTTAGCCACTATTTTAGATGGGATTGTAGTCAGCGGGCGCCGCCGAGAATTGCTGGCTGCTCGTTGGATTGTCAGTCAGTTATTGGAAGTCCGAGGGAAGTCGGAAGAAGTCCGAGGGGAGAAGGAAGAGTCCGAGGGGAGAAGAAAGACGGGAGAAGAAAGAGGGGAGAGTTTGTGGGATAATTCTCAGTTGCAAGTCACGAATTCCCGAGGTTCGGGTCAATCTTTGGTGCTGACAAATAATTGGCAAGGCAGCTTGTTTGACTCGGTGGCTGCTAAATTGCAGGTGGATTTGGTGAATTTGACTGGCGTGCCTTTGGAGATCGATATTTTGCGATCGACCAAAAAGCACGAATTGATGAGTTCCATCCTGCGGAAGTTACGGGAGTTGCTAGAGGAATTGCGCTTGGGGCAAGTGCAGCAAACTCAATTTTCGGAAAAAATGCCTGCTATTTTGCGGGATTTGTGGGAAGCGACAATCATAGATTTTTTTGGCAGATACTATACGCTGCAAACGGGAGAAAATCTGGTTGTTGACAGCAGTCAAACAAGCTTGAAACTACTGCCAGAAAGTCAAGGGGAAATGGCTGCTAATTTATGGGGAGGCAGCGGCGTAGAAGTGGTGCCGGTGCTGCTGGCAGATGAAACAGTAGTTGCCACGGAAATCCTTGATAAAATTCCGATGACAGTTGATTTATTTGCACATTTGCTATTTGAAATTCCCCTCACAGTTGACAATCTTTCTTGTGTTGCTGGCAGCCCGCAAGCGATGCAGCGAGCAGAAGCTTTGTTGGAAAATTTGGTAATTCAAGTTGCTAGCTCAGTGGTGCAGCCTCTGCTCAATAATTTTGCAGATATTGAGGAAATCAAGCAAACTTTTTACGATGGCAAGTTGATTTCAACACGAGAAATTGAGCGGTTTCGGAATGATTTATCGTGGAGATATCGCTGGGATAGCTATTTTGTAGAACCTAAAGCTATTTTTGAAAGCAGGTTTTGGCTGTTTGTGTTGGGCGATTCTGGAATTAAGAGAATTTCTATTTATGCTCCAAGAAATCTGGAGTTAGCACAGTTGTCTGGGTGGCAGTTGGCTTTAACTTTGGTGCTGGAAACTCGGGATGCGATCGCACCTAGGGTTCGCGCTGTTATTTCGCTGTTGGGTACTGCTGTTGTTTACGTTTTGACGCAGGTTATCGGGCGGGGAATTGGTTTGATCGGGCGGGGAATTATCCAAGGTATTGGCAATTCTTTGCAGGATAGCAAGTTTGGCAAAAATGGCTGAGGGAACAGTTGACAGTTGACAGTTGACAGTTGACAGTTGTCCGAGAAGGGTTAAAAACCGCAAAGCCTGCCAGAATTATTTCGTTTGTCCGAGGGGTGCATCTGGGTTTGGCAAATATGTTTGTAGGGGCGAAGCATGACCTCCGTGAATATGAGAGTATAACTAATAACTTATATGCGGTCATGCTTCTTCAGGCTTCAAAAACCAGAGGCACCCGAAGAGTGAACAGGACAATGTACGGGAGTGAACGGATTGAGATAAATCAGTATGATGAGAGATAATTGGTAATTGTTAATTGATGATTGATGGTATTATAGATAATGAATTAATGTTATAAGGTTGACTTTTTATGAGTATTATGATAGCGATTGATGCCGATCGCATAAACAGTTTAGATTTGTCTCCGGTGCGGACTGTTATTGAACAGTGGCTGGCCACAGGAGCGATCGCCCAAAACGAACAACAGGTACAATTTGAAATTGAGTATCCGCGCGAAGAATTAGATCCGCGAGAAATATCGGAACTTCCCGAAGTGCGGCTGTGGTTTATTCGCTTGGATGCTTGTTATCCTTGGTTGCCATTTTTGCTGGATTGGAAAGCCGGAGAATTGGCCCGGTATGCCGCGATGTTAGTGCCGCACCAATTCCACCGCACCCAAGGCATTCAGTACAATCCTGAAGCTTTGGAAATGTTTTTGATGAGCAAAATTTTTGTGTTGACTGATTGGTTGAACCAGCAGGGAATTCCGAGTAAATCGAAGTTGATGGCAATGTCGCAGATGTTTGGTTACGATTTGGATGATGCTTTTTTTGATGTCATCGTGCCTTATTCGGGTTTGTGATTTCCTGGATGAATCGGCGGTTAGTTGAAACTGGTTCCAATCACCTCGTATTTCAATTACCCGGCGGTTGAAACCGCGTCTACACAAACCAAACCCACCTCCGTGGGTTAAAGATTTTATTTGATAATTTTCCATCTCCGAATACCTTCTTCGTCCA
>NZ_JAEQDE010000051.1:78163-89848 GCF_020737865.1 Microcoleus sp. PH2017_35_SFW_U_B | reverse complement strand
CAATATTTGCCCTCATGGCAACGTTCTGAAACTTTACCAAAATGGGATATCACGATTATCCCATTTTGACTGGTATTTTATTTGTCCGCGAGTCCCTTACTGAACCTAATAGAGCAATTACAATTAAAAGTCAAAGACTTGGAGTCAGAGAATCAACGGTTGAAAGATGAAAACAACCGATTGAAGGGAGAACAAGGAAAACCAGACATCAAAGCCAACTCCAAAGGATTCAAAAGTCAGCACTCATAGCGAAAAAGAACGAAAAACGCCAACCAAAAAAGCACAAAAAAGGCAGTAAAAACGCCACAATTAAAATAGATCGAGAAGAAATACTAGAATACCCCACAGACCAACTGCCAGCAGACGCAGAATTTAAAGGATACGAACAAGTAATCATCCAAGATATCAGCTTGGCAACCGACAACATATTGTTCCGTAAACAGAAATATTACTCACCCTCACTCCGAAAAACTTATGTAGCAGAATTACCAATGGGCTACGAAGGAGAATTTGGACCAGGAATCAAAGCCTTAATCATCAGTTTGTACGCTAGGGGGTAATATGACGATGCGGTAAACTACTGGAGTTTTTAGCCGATCTAGGTATTTCCATCTCAGCAGGTTATTTATCCAACCTGCTAATCAAAAACCACTCCGGTTTTGAAACCGAGAAAAAAGAAGTTTATGATTCAGGACTAGCGAGTAGCCCCTGGCAACACTTCGACCAAACAGGCGCACGTGTAGCTGGAGTAAACCATACCACCAATATCATCTGCAACCCTTTATATACAGTATACTTCACAACAGCGAATAAAGACAGACTGACTGTCCTGAGAGGATTACAGCCAGGACGAGAACTAAAATTCATGCTCAATCCACTGATATTCTCACTAATTGAGGACTTCAAAATCCCGGCTAAATGGCAGAATGCTCTCAAGCTATTACCCCAAGAAACGGTGTTGGGTGAGTCAGAGTTTAATCACCTACTTAATAAGTATGTACCCAAACTGGGTGCTCAACAAGTTACCAGGATTAGGGAAGCAGCAGCTATTGTTTTCTATCATCAGCAAACTGATTGTCCAGTCGTACAAACTCTTTGTTGTGATGATGCTCCGCAATTCAAGTTAATCACTGCTGATAGAGCATTATGTTGGGTGCATGAGGGAAGGCATTACAAGAAGTTAAGCCCGGTATTCCATTGCCATCAAGTAATTTTAGGGAAATTTATCGAAGATTTTTGGGATTATTATCGGGAATTATTAGCTTATAAAGATGTTCCCAGTCCTGAAGCTGCACTGCTTTTAAGGTCGAAATTTCGGCGGCTTTTTGAAACTCCAAGCGGCTATGAATTGTTGGATGAACGCAAACAATTAACTGCGACAAAAGTATCGGAGTTGCTGAGGGTTTTAGAGCACCCTGAATTACCTTTACACAATAATCCCGCTGAGTTAGCTGCCCGAACTTGCTGTGCAGCGACGTAATATTAGCTATGCAACTCAGACGATTGAGGGTACGAGGGCATGGGATACTTTTATGTCTCTTGTTGCTACTAAGGAGTCAGTTGGGAATCAGTTTTTAAGGGTTATGTGCGCGACCGAATTTCTCAACTTGGAATTATTCCCTCTCTGTCCACTATTATTCGCGAAAAATCTTCTCTTTATCCCTTGGGCTTGTCTTGGCAACTAGATTAACTGCTACCCCTACTTATTGAGCCGATACGTACGTATGTATGTTGATGTAGACCTTGGCAGGGCTCTCGCATGAGGACAAAAAAATGGTTGGCGATCGCGATCTACTGTCGCCCTCATGCGAGAGCCCCTACATAATACATATTTTGTTCTTTTTGTCAAAATATTCTACTGTACCGACGCTCTAGGTGCGCAATGCGCACCTTACAGGATAGAGGTTATCCTCCAAACTCTTTCTTATCTTCCAATCCCGACATATTGGAAACCAGCCGCTTCTAAAACCTTCTTATCTAAGAAATTGCGGCCGTCAATCATCACCGCATGAGCCATCAATTTGCCCATTTTATCGTAATCTAAATTACGAAACTGTTCCCAGTCAGTCACCAACACCAAAGCATCGCAACCGTCAGCCAATCTTTCCGCATCGGTTTCCACCAAAACTCCCGACAAACCGTGACGCATCCCAGTTTGAGAAACAATCGGATCGTAAGCTTTAACTTTCGCTCCCAATCTGTTTAAATTCTCGATTAAATTCAGGGAAGGAGCATCCCGCAAATCATCAGTATCCGGCTTGAAAGTCAAACCCAAAAGTCCGATTGTTTTGCCTTTAAGAATCTTCAAAACTTGCTGCAACTTTTCAATCGCAATCGAGCGCTGGCGTTCGTTCACTTCCACCGCCGCTTTCAGCAAATGCGCTTCATATCCGTAATCGTCAGCAGTGTGAACTAAAGCCGAGACATCTTTGGGGAAACAAGAACCGCCCCAACCAATGCCAGCCTGCAAAAACTTACTACCAATTCGCGAATCTAAACCGATACCTTTCGCTACTTGGGTAACATCTGCACCGACTCGATCGCAAATATTAGCAACTTCATTAATAAAGCTAATCTTGGTAGCCAAAAAAGCATTAGCTGCGTACTTAATCATTTCTGCGGAACTGATGTCAGTCATCACCACAGGTACCACAGGCAAAGACGGATTTTCTGCAAACTTGCGATCGACAATTGGTGTGTATAATTGTAGCATCAGATCCATCGCCCGCTGAGAGTTGCTGCCCAGAACAATGCGATCGGGATTAAACGTATCGAAAACAGCACAACCCTCGCGCAAAAACTCTGGATTGCTAACCACATCAAAATCAGCACCAATTTTTGCTGCTACTTCCTCACCCGTAGCGCCCTCACCGCTTTGAGCTTTTTGACGTTCAGCCAAACCATCTAATACAATCCTCCGCACCCAATCTCCCGAACCGATGGGTACAGTTGATTTGTTTACGATCACTTTGTAATCGCCGTCGAGGTGAGCGCCAATGCCGCGCGCCACCGCTTCCACGTAGCGAGTATCGCTTTCCCCAGTGGGCAAAGGAGGCGTCCCCACCGCAATGAATAAAATCTCCCCATGAGCCACTCCTGCTGCTAAATCTGAAGTAAATTCTAAATTTCCCGATTGAGAAGCAGAGGACATTAATTCAGACAGTCCGGGTTCAAAAATAGGTGACTGTCCCGATTTCATTAATTTAACTTTTTCTTCGTTGTTGTCTACACAAATGACATGATGTCCGATGTGGGCCAAGCAAGTGCCGGTGACTAAGCCAACGTATCCTGTACCGATGACGCAAACACGCATAGAAATGTCCTCAAAGTTAGTAAACAGTTGACAGTTGACAGTTGACAGTTGACAGTTGACAGTTGACAGTTCTTATTAGTCAGATGGCAGGCAGATTGAGGAAGCAAAAGGGAATAGGGAATAGGGAATAGGGAAGAATGAAGAATTAAGAAGTAAAAATACTCCCCCTCTCCTCCTCTCCCCCTCTATCTCTCCCTCTCTCTACTTTTGGTTTCCCTCGATGCGATCGCGAAAATCTTTCACAGTTAACTCTAAACCTTTATCCAGCGGCACAGTTGGTTCCCACCCCAACCAATTTTTAGCAAGAGTAATATCCGGTTGTCGCTGTTTTGGATCGTCTTGTGGCAGCGGTTTGAAGATGATTTCCGCCCCTGGATTAATCATATTTTGAATTTTCTGTGCTAACTCCAAGATAGTGTATTCGCCGGGATTCCCCAAATTCATCGGCCCGATTTTGTCGCTATTCATCAACCGAATAAATCCTTCCACCAAATCGGAAACGTAGCAAAAACTCCGGGTTTGGGAACCGTCACCGTACACAGTCAGCGGCTCATTCCGCAAAGCTTGCACAATAAAATTGCTGACTACTCTGCCGTCATTTTCCAACATCCGGGGGCCGTAGGTATTGAAAATTCGGACAACTCGAATGTCTACCCCATTTTGGCGGTGGTAGTCAAAAGATAGGGTTTCAGCTACTCGCTTCCCTTCATCATAACAGTTGCCACAAAACGCTGCCTTGCCGTTGCGGCGGACGCAGATTACGTGATTTTTAACATTGACACAATAAACATTTCCCGCATAACGAACTGGTTCGGGAGTTACGAGATTTGCATCTTTTGGAGGGCGAATATTAACGCGATAAAGATCGCGACCGATTGCATGATTGACTACCGTTGCTGCATAGCCGCAGCGCATTGCTAACTCTTGTACGTCATCAGCCAATTGCTTTGATTTAGTGTAATAAGCGTAGGCATTTCCTTTTTGAGAGCCATCTCCCAATATCAAAGCTTTGAACAAAATTAATGACTGTCGCTGAGACAGATTTAGGTATTCTCGCGGTATGTATTTGTCACCAGACTTGCCCAGAGGCAGCAAAATTTCTGCTAATTGTTTGCTGCAAATCCGAAATTGATGGTCGTCGGAGTCAAAAAACTTGAAAGGAGTCCGCTGGAGACACTCTGCTATTGCTGTCCGTCCTTCTGGATTTACTTGAGCGATTAATATGTTGTAATCAGCAATATCATAATCGCAACCGTTAACGACTCGCGCTCGCCTGCGGACGTGAACGCAACCTTCGGAAATGTAATAACCCAGAAATTCCAGCCAATCATCCATCCGCACCCGTTCGACATTTACTTTAGCATTGCGCGGCGGTTCTCCTAATTCAAACCATTCTTGTTCTGCCGCTAAAAATTCTGCTCCCGTGATGGCTCTTTGATGGTGCCAATATACATCTGTATCGGCTTGGAGAAAGTTCAATTTACCAGTGCGGTTTTTGACATACATCCAGTGATTGGGAGTCACACAAAAATCAAATTTAGAATTGGCAAATCGGAGCAAGTTACCCACATAAGGCTGCACGATATGCTCGTCAGGAACGTGATATTCAATCTGATTGTCTGGATTGAGAGTTGCTACGCGAACTCCCGGCTGTAAGTTAGGAAAAGGAACCCAACCGTTTTCTGTCAAAATTTCAGTATTCTCGTCGTAACAACTGCGAATACCTATACAATTAACGTTACCGCGATAGTCTTCTGTTTGGGGATGGACATCTGGATCGCCGTAAACTTCTGATGTGGAAGCCAGAAAAAATCTGGCCTTCACCCGTTTCGCCAATCCCAACATATTCATCGTGCCGATGACGTTTGTTTTAATTGTCTTGACAGGATTGTACTGATAGTGTATTGGGGAAGCTGGACAGGCCAGATGGTAAATCTGATCTACCTCTAACCGAATCGGTTCCGTGATGTCGTGGCGGATCAGCTCAAAATAGGGGTTGTCCATCCATTTGAGGATATTGCGCTTAGTCCCGGTGTAAAAGTTATCCAGGCAGACTACCTCGTGTCCTTGGGCCATTAAGCGATCGATCAGATGGGAACCGATAAAACCCGCACCGCCTGTGACTAAAATTCTCATGGGGGAAACTGCCGTTCTGTTTAGAGGGTAAGACTGTGGTACAACAATTCAGTCGATCGAATCAAACTTGTTAATACAATAACAAAATATCGATCAACAATGTAAAGACTTATCCGCAACCTGGATCAAATCTTTAATTAACTTAGCATTGTCAGAATATATGCAACAGATTGCGAGCTAGACTGGAGCTAACCTAGTTAATTTTACTTACACTTCTATAATTCCGAAAAAATACTGTTGACATTATCTCCACAGTGACTATATAATTATAAATCTTAATTTTTGGTGCCATTTTTAGTTAACAAACATTAGTTAGCAAACGAAAGATAAAGTCCTTACTATAAACTTAATAATGACTAAAGTCCTGACTACAAACCTAATAATTTTGCAACAATTATGAAAGTTGGTATAACTCCACCAAAAAAACATCACACCGAGAAACCGGGTTTCTCGGTGCGATCATATCCAGTAGCTTCATCCCTCATTGGATTTGATATAGCAATCCTAAATCATTTGCACAATTGTTGTAGGGCTCGAACCACGTTCGGTTGCCCGATAGATAGGGTAGGCAAAGAAAGGTACTACCCTACAAATTTATCTTAATTATTTAGGATTTCTATATGAGTAAGTTAAGCACACTCTAACCGTACAAAGACTGTACCCATTCCCATTCTTGCCTCAATCCTTCTCTCAAAGACACCTGTGGCTGATATCCCAAGATTTTCTGAGCTTTCGATGCGTCAGCGCTAGTATCTCGTGCATCTCCTTTGCTCGATTCTAGGTAATTGATGCGAATCGGGCGATCGACAATGCTTTCCATCGTCTGAATAACTTCCGCCAAAGCAACTCGACTTCCCCCTCCAATATTAAATATTTCCCCGACAGATTCCGGCACTTTAGCGGCAGCTAAATTAGCGGCAACGCAATCGCTGATAAAAGTAAAATCTCGGGTTTGCTGTCCGTCTCCGTAAATTGAAATCGCTTCGCCGCGCAAAATTGACTTAAAAAATATGTGAAATGCCATATCGGGACGCTGGCGAGGCCCGTAAACGGTGAAATAGCGTAGGATGGTTGCGGGAACGCCAAAATTGTGATGATAAAGCGAAGCCAAACGTTCAGCAGCTAATTTGGTAATCCCGTAGGGAGAAACTGGTTGAGGGCAGGCAGTTTCGGAAGTAGGAAAAGTTTCAGCATTGCCGTACACCGACGAAGACGAAGCCAATACAAACTTTTTCAGTTGCGGTGCATCTTTGGCGGCTTCTAGGAGTACCTGAGTTGCATTGATATTGCGTTCCGTATAGCTGCGGAAACCGTATCCCCAACTAGCACGGACTCCTGCTTGGGCTGCTTGGTGGTAAATGACTTCTGCATTTGCTAATAGCGGTTTCCAATCCAAAGATAGGATATTACCCTCAATTAGTTTAAAATTTGGATGTTTTTCAAAATGAGCGAGATTTTTTCTCTTTAATTCGGGATTGTAGTAATCGTTGACTTCATCAACTCCGATTACTTGTTCACCTTGGTTTAAAAGAGTTTCGACTAAGTTAGAGCCGATAAAACCTGCCGCGCCTGTAACAATATTACTCATGGGTTGATTGTTGATTGTTGATTGTTGACTTCAGCATATAAAGCCTCGTATTGCTTTGAGGATATGTGGCAGGTCATAATTAACCATATTTTCTCGTCCGCGCTTGCTCATATGTTGAGCTTCCTCTGGATGGTCTAAAATCTATGCCATTGCTGTGCTATTCCGTTGATATCTCCCAACTTTACCAGCAAACCATTGCCATTTTCTAATAAATCACGAGTGCCTCGAATTTCTATACCGATGACGGGGACTTCGATGCAGAAAGATTCCATGACGCAATTAGGAAGCCCTTCTTGAGAGGAAGCAATCAGAGTAGCTACTGAGGCACGAATCAAAATGGGGATATCTCGTCGCAAGCCCAAAAAATGTACTTGCTTTTGAATTCCTAATTCTGATGCTAGTTCTCGCATTTCCTCCAAAATTATGCCATCTCCGACCAAAGCTAAGTGTACTTGAGGTCGAGCTAGTTGGGCAAATGCCTTGAGAATATTGCCAGGGCGCTTGCGGGGAATAAATTCAGCCACCGACAAGAATAAAGGGTTTTCCGACTATAGTCATGGGCTGGAGATGAAACATCGGGGGCGATCGCGAGGGATTGCCTCTAGGAAATGCTAGAAATAGAGTTGCTGAGTTTTTGCGGCCTGTACCAGTTGGGTCAGTATTGTGCCAAAAGAGCGATCGCATATCTGATTTGGTTTAGGCTAAGACAGAAAGGGCGATCGCAGCCATACCTCGCTAGAATTAAAAGTGGAATTATAGTAAAATTATAGTTAGCAGTACGATCGGCTAAAAAGGAAGGATTAAACTGTGCAACTAGAAGAATACTTCAACTTTCTAGCACCTGATGACATTCGCCTGAAAGATTCGCGGATTGGAATTGAAACTATCCTGTACGAGTACATTTATCGTGCTCGCACCCCAGAGGAAATTGCCAATATTTACACTTCGCTGAGTCTAGAACAAGTTTATGCGACCATTCTGTATTATCTTCACAACAAAGAATCTGTGAGCAATTACATCGCTGACTGGTTGGAATGGGGACGCAGAATGCGAGAGGAACAGCAGCGAAACCCGTCGCCTGCGGTGCGGAAACTGATGCAGTTAAAGGCAGAAAGAGAAGGCAAAAAGGCGAAAAATGCTCAAATATCTCATGGATGAAAATGTTAATCCAGTTTATATTAACCAACTGCGCCGGCGGGAATCAGATTTGATAATTCGGGCTGTGGGAGAACCGGATACTCCTCCCAAAGGTACGTTAGATCCAGAAATCCTAATTTGGTGTGAAGTACATAACTTTGTGCTGCTGACTAATAACCGCAAGTCAATGCCGGTACACTTAGCGGATCACATTGCCCAAAATCGCCACATACCCGGTATTTTTATCTTCAACCCCGATATGGGTATTGGGGAGACACTGGACGAGTTGATTGTGATTGCGGGAGGTTCTTTTGATGGGGAATATCAAGACCAAATTATTCACTTGCCAATTCCTTGAATTCGTTGAGGCTTGGGTTTTCACAAAGTCCGATCGCCCTTGTGTGAAAAACAGCAAGATACGCGCGTGCGTAGCTATCCTGTAGGGAATCGCCATTCCCGATTTTAGTGGCTTCCTCCCAATGACATCTGAACCCAGCGGCGAAATAGTTCCACAGCAATACAGTAGCAACCATTAATTTCTTTAACAACATCGTGGCGTTCCAGAGTTTTTAATGCTTCCTGTAAACTTGTTTCATCCATCCCTATTTCTGTACTCAGCCTGTCGAAATTCATGCCTTGTAAGTGAGGTGCTAATGCTGTTAAAATCTCTTGTTGTCCCGGTGCGCCTTCCGCTGCTTGACCCCAAACTCCTGTAAAATAGTAGCGACCTCTGGTGAAAAATTCCGGGTCATTGATGACTGTTTCTACATCTTCTACGGTAAACATTGGATCGCGGGGGCGTCCCATTTCAAATACTCGATCGTTGTAGAGGCGTACTAACAGGAATCCTACCAGTTGCGTGAGGTAGGGTTGGCCGTGAGTTAGTTCATAAATGCGATCGAGTGCTTCGGGTTTATAGTCTAGGATAAAGTCATCATCGGGATTGGCTAAAACTTGGCGAGTTGCACCTAGACTCAGGAAACCAACTCGGATGGGGATAATGCTAGCAAAAAGAGGATTGAAATAATCTCCGGTCATTTCATCCAAGGTGTGCAATCCAGCAAAAGCTAAGGCAACTTTAGAACTCATTTGCAGTATTCCTCGCAAAAAGCCGATAAAATCTGGATTGATTTTCCCAGCCTTAATCAATTCTTCAATTTTTTCAAACTCGTCTAAAGCAACGATCAATCCACTTTCTATATTTGCTACTACTTGTTCGATGTAGCGTCCAAAGGTGAGATAGGGTAGATTGAGTAAATCGCGATCGGCTGGAGGTGCAATCTTGACCGTTTTGGCAATGGCATCGGTGATGAATATTAGTAGTTCGCCGACTCCGTACCTTTGCTCCTAAGCAGTTGGTAGCATTTAACAAAATCGAAGTTTTCCCCATCCGCCGATGACCGTAGAGAGCCACAGATTGCAGGTTATTTCCCTTTACCCACAATTCCTCTAGCTCTCTGATGATATCTTCGCGGCCGACAAATAGATTGCCTTGGACTGGATCGCCAATTACATAGGGATTAGTGACCGGTTGAGTAATTGAAATATCTCCGATTTTACCTGTGACTTGCAGTAATATATCTACCCATTTTATGACTATTTTAAGGATTAAAATTCTTTCAGTTTTTGGTATGATATTTGACTGATTTAAGAGAGTTCCAAGCTGACCTAAGGCTCGGTTGAGGGCAAGGGAACGGGCAGAACGAGATACGCTATTCTGGACGACTTGAACATCGGCAATTACCCGTCGTAGAGAAGCAATTGCTTGCCAAGTAGTCTCGCGCAGCCGAGGTGGATTTGGGGAAGGTGGCAGTTGCAGGGAAGCAATTTCGGCTAGTTCTGCTGTTTGGTCAAAAGCGGTGAGAATTTGCGCTAAGGTAAGCATCTCCTCTCCATAAAGCAAATCTCGCACTACAGTAAAAGCTTCTGTAGCTTTGTCTGGTTCTTGTTGATGGAGATACCAGAAACCAGCAGCAGAGGCACGGGCAGGAGTATTTAAACGTATTTCTGTTTGAAATCGAGCTTGAATTTGCTGTTTCCAAGGTGCGATGATGAAAAAACCTGCTACTACTTTTGACTTCATTACTTCACTGAGAGAAACTGAGGCAAAACGCACTAAATTCCAATCATAAGGATCTTCTGATAATTGAGCGACTCGATAGATCAGTTGTTCTTTTGGGGTCTCTGCTAGCACGCGATTTATAGCTTTAACAACTGGGATAAACTGAAGGGTAAATTTTAGTAGTTCGTTAGTGTTATGCAATCCTGTTTGCCAATCCAGCCTCAGCCAATTAGCTATTTGAGAAGACAGGTAGGGAAGGGGAAGTGGGGTAATGTGAGGAAATTGTCTATTTTGGTGTTGACGCTGGAGTAGAGTGAACGGTACAGCGAAAAGCCAATTTTCAGGACGTGCGATCGCCACGGCTGACGCCACGCCGAATCCCACGCCCAATGCCACGGCTGACGGTACGCCCCACTCCACTGCTGACGCCACGTCCCACCCCATGCCCCATACCACGGCTGACGCCACGCCCCACATCACGCCCAGCCCCACGCCGAACATCACGCCCCACCCCACGCCCCACATCACGCCAAACCCAAAACCTGACCTGATCAGAACTTCCAGGACTAACCCCACACCTAACGTCACGCCCATCACCACCACTGACGCGACGCCTGATGTCGGGACTGATGCCAGGACTGACCCCACGACTAACACCACGGCTGATGCCACCCCTGACGCCACACCTAACAACAGGACTGATCCCACTAACACCACCCCGAACATCACACCCAACCCCACGGCGGACGCCACGTCCCAATCGATAGAAATGCCTATTTCCCCCAAAAGTCTACTCAAGCCTATAAGGATAACAATGATTAACACCAAGGCTTGTAGAATTAACTGACGCTGGACAGCATTTTGACGCAACCATTCCCACTTTTCTCGCCAGCTTTTGGCATCTTTTAAGCTAGATTCACCACCAAAGGTAGACTCATACCACCGCAAAGCTTGAGGGAAGTAAAACACCCAATATAATAATCGCAGGTAGTCTAAAGGATTCCACAAAGAAAGAGGACGTTTCAGTTTAGGAGCTAAATCTAAGCGAGGAATAGGGGGATGGTTTTGACTCATAAATAGGTGGGTATGAATGAATTTAAATATGGGTGATTAAGTATCGTATCCAGTAAATCAACCACGATTCTTGTAGGGGCGGGTTCGCCAACCATTCATGACAAAAATCAACAATTTCCTAAACCCGCCCCCACCCCACCAACCAAATAAATGTACCGCGAATTTATTGGTAAAATGTGAATCTTGGCTGGGGAGGGCAGGTTTATGAGATTGTCTGTTTTAGCCAATTATTGTTGGTGAACCTGCCCCTACGAGATAAATGTGAATATAAATCTCGGCTGGGGAGGGCAGGTTTTTGAGATTGTCTGTTTTAGGCGATTATTGTTGGTGAACCTGCCCCTACGAGATATTGGATTGTGCGATCGCATATCTATC
>NZ_JAEQDE010000051.1:0-78064 GCF_020737865.1 Microcoleus sp. PH2017_35_SFW_U_B | reverse complement strand
GGCTGGGGAGGGCAGGTTTTTGAGATTGTCTGTTTTAGGCGATTATTGTTGGTGAACCTGCCCCTACGAGATATTGGATTGTGCGATCGCATATCTATCTTAGCTTTCTATAGTATTTTAGGATGATTTAGTATCGTTGATATAACGATCGTAAGCTTGATAGCACAATTGCATCAATTTCTGAGGATAGCCGCCACTTTCAGCAATTAACTCCGCAATTTCTGCCTCAGTAAACCTTACGGGTTCGGGAATAGGTGTTAACCAGTCAGCATTGAGGCGACTATCAATAAATTTGCGGCTAATTTGATCATCCCATTGCTTCAGATTTTCCTCAATGCAAATTCCTTTGAAAGGAGATGTCATATTTTTGTCTTGACTGTCAGGAAACAGGGTATCGAGAGAGGTGCAGGCGGCGACAACTAGACGCAAAGGTGCATCGGTTCCCTCCGCCAAACCCCGCAATTGGCCGCGTACTTGGTTCGTAAATCCATCCCAGGTCATTTTCTCGACTTCATCTAAAAGCAACAGGAATCGGTGCGATTCTAGAGCCCGTTTTAGTTGATATCCTTTGACTGTCTCGATACCCGCTTCGCCACACAAAGCATCGTAAAAGTCATGTTCATCATAAACATTATTTAAGTTAAGGTAAATGGGTTGGCGCGGATGACGGAGTTCAGTTGGGGTTTCTCGGTAAAGGGCTTGTAGGAGGGAACTTTTGCCGATCGCCCTTTCGCCAATAATTGCAACACTACTACCACTATTCAGCGTCTCAAACACCCGCCGTATTTCTCGCTTTCTACCAAAGAAATGTCGCGGATCGTCTATCTTGCCATGTTGGGGAATAAACGGATTATTGTGGTTGGAATTATCCACTGCGATCGAAGAAACCGGGTTTTTCACCGAATCTGTGGGCTGTAACGCGTCTTTTCTGTGAAAAAACCCGGTTTCTGAACCCCGCGTAGTTGTATTGGGATTTGTAATATCTTGCCAATCCAATCCTAAAGCCTTGCAAATTCCCACAAAATACTGGCGACTGACAGCCTTCTGGGTAAAAAACTTATGAATTGCTTGAATATCGATGCCTGTCTTTGACTTTTTGCCTTCCCCGATCGTAACACGATCGGCTAAGTCTTGGCGACTCCAGCCTTTGCCTGTGAGAGCAATTGTTGCTTTTTCGATTCCTGCCTGGGATGCTGTGAGCGATCGCTCTGTCATAGCCAAATTACAAACCTTTTAAGTATTATAGCGGGCGATCGCCAATCAAACGCATCTTAAACGCATATCAAACTCATAGTATTTGAAACCCATACACAGGCTGACTTTCAAGGTTTTGCCCTTTATGATTAAAACATCACCAATCAAAAGGTAGCAATTATGAAAGCTCAACCAAATATGACACCTGCTAAACCTAAATCTCCTAAAATGATTCGTAAAAATACCTCTCCTCAACCTCCCTCTCCTTTCGAGTACGTCTTCGCAACTGTTGTCTGTATTACCTTACTTTCTGGAAGCGTGTCCTTATCGCTTAGTATGGAAGATCGGCTATCTCCGCAACAAATTCGCATTTTTGAGACTTGCAAGGATACTTGGAATATGGGTGTCGGTGCAATTTTCGGACTTTTAGGTAGTAAAGCAGATGATGATGAGTAATCTCTGATGGTTTATTTGCAAAAGTGCGATCGCCCTTAATGTCCAAAAGTGCGATCGCATTTAATCCCTCACCCAATTCCTCAAATTGTCCAATCTTCAAACCTCAAACCCGGTACTCGCTCAAAATCTCGCCGGTTCCGCGTCACCAGAATAGCGTTTTTAGAAAGTGCAATAGCAGCAATCCGCAAATCTTTTGTGCCGATGCGAATCTTTTGACGCACCAAATCTGTATAGCAATTGTAAGCATCGCGATCGAACTTCAACACATTCACACTGTTGAAATACTCTACTCCATCCAGAAATCCCTTATAACCCCAGATTACTCGCTCCGATTGAGAAGATTGGTTGATCGCATTCAACCATCCCCGCATTTGTTCCTCAACGGTAATCACTGTTACTGCAATCTCTTCAGGATTAACCTGACTAACTCGCAGCTTTACCAGCGGATGATCGTTTTGAAAAAGTGTCAAACAATCCGTATCCAGTACCCACAAACTCATTTTACTCCGATCTCCACATCAACTTGTGGGTAATCTGTTCCCATTTCCTCATCAAGGGTGTTGCGATCGGCTTCCATATAAGCAACCACCTCATCAAATAGCGGATTGTCTTTATACATTCCAGCAAACTTCATCCAAGGATGTTCCGGTTTGGGCGGTTGAATTGCCAAAGAAATGAGTTCGGCTTTCTCTAGCCGATCGCCCACAACTAAGCTAATATTGGTAATAACCTCTTCCCGGCTATTACCCTCTGCCTTACATTCTTCCCAACCCAAAGCCATCGCTTGATACTTTCCCTCTGTTTCCTGTTCGATCAGGATTGTCAAAGCTGGGCTATCGGGTTTTTGCTCTTGGATTTCTAGCGAAATGAATTCAGCTTTTTCTAAATGATTCGTCACAAGTTGGCTGAGATTTGCGATCGCCTCTTCGCGAGTATTTCCCTCAGCTTGACATTCAGGTAAACCCAATACCATCGCTTGATATTTTCCCTCTGTTTCCTGTTCGATGACGGCTGTCAATGAAAAGTTAGTTAATTTGTCCGACGACTTCAGTAATATTTTGGTAGTCATAATAGTAAATTCAAGTGAGAATTATATTGTTAATTATATCAACATCTTATATCATTTTCAATAAACCTTTTTGGCACGGGCAAGATGCCCATCCCACAAGAAAATTTACTCTTTGTGGAACAGGCATCTTGCCTGTTCGAGGTGATTGCAAAAAACTACGATAAAATTGACTCTTTGTGGAACAGGCATCTTGCCTGTTCCTAGAACCCCACAAGAAAAATGACTGTTTGTGGAACAGGCATCTTGCCTGTTCCTAACAAAGCCCTACAGACAAATTACGAATCGCGATCGAGCTTAAGCACAGCCATAAAAGCCTCCTGCGGCACATCCACAGTACCCACAGACTTCATCCGCTTCTTACCCTTCGCCTGCTTTTGCAGCAACTTCTTCTTCCGCGAAATATCGCCGCCGTAGCACTTCGCCAACACATCCTTCCGCAAAGCCGGAATATGTTCCGAAGCAATCACCTTAGCGCCAATAGTCGCTTGAATCGGCACCTTAAACTGGTGGCGGGGAATCAACTCCTTCAGTTTTTCCGTCAAGCCGCGGCCAACATTGTAAGCCTTATCCCGGTGCACGATCATCGCCAAAGCATCAACCGGATCGCCATTAATTAAAATGTCCAATTTCACCAACGGATTTTCGCGATAACCGATGATGTGATACTCCATACTCGCATAACCGCGCGATCGCGATTTCATCTGATCGAAAAAGTCCGTCACCACCTCCGCCAAAGGCAACTCATAAACCAACGTAGTCCGCCCCTGACTCAGATACTTCATATCCATAAAAATGCCCCGCCGACTTTGAGACAACTCCATCAGCGCCCCCACATAAGTTTCCGGCGACAGCATTTCTACCCGCACATAAGGTTCCTCAATCTTCTCCCGATATTGAGGATCTGGCAAGTGACTCGGATTGTCAATTGTTAACACTTCTCCCTTAATTGTTGTGACTTGATAAACCACAGAAGGAGCCGTAACAATCAAATCCAAATTGTACTCTCTCTCCAATCTTTCCTGCACAATTTCCATGTGCAGCAAACCCAAGAAACCGCAGCGGAAACCAAATCCCATCGCACTAGAAGTTTCCGGTTCGTAGGAAAGCGCCGCATCGTTGAGTTCCAGTTTTTCCAAAGCTTCCCGCAAGTCAGGAAATTGGTCTGCATCGATCGGGAATAAGCCACAAAAAACCATCGGCTTAGCCTCCGTATAACCAGGCCAAGGCTCCGGTGCAGGCTTTTTGACCAAAGTAATCGTATCCCCGACGCGAGCATCAGCTACCGCCTTAATTGCCGCGCCCAGATAACCCACTTCTCCCGCGTGCAGTTCGTCTACTTGTACTTGCGTCGGTGACAAAATGCCCAATTCATCGATGACATATTCCTTCCCCGAAACCATCAACAAAACCCGATCGCCCTTTTTGACACTTCCGTCCATCACCCGGAAATACACAATTACCCCGCGATAAGCATCGTAATAACTATCAAAAATTAGCGCCCGCAGCGGTTTCTCAACAGTATCCTGCGGCGGCGGCACCAATTCCACGATCGCCTCCAAAATATCATCAATACCAATTCCTTCCTTAGCAGAAGCCTCAATCGCCCCGCTACAGTCCAGACCGATAATTTCTTCAATTTCCCCTTTAACCCGTTCCGGTTCCGCCCCCGGCAGGTCAATTTTATTTAGAACCGGAATAATTTCTAAATTATTTCCCAAGGCAAGGTAGACATTTGCCAAGGTTTGTGCTTCCACGCCTTGAGAAGCGTCTACCACCAGCAGCGCCCCTTCGCAAGCAGCGAGCGATCGCGAAACCTCATAGGAAAAGTCAACGTGTCCGGGAGTGTCGATCAGATTTAGCACGTACTCCTGACCGTCCTTGGCAGTGTAATTCATCCGAGCCGCTTGCAGCTTGATCGTAATGCCACGTTCGCGTTCGAGATCCATATTGTCTAAAAACTGCTCCTTCATTTCCCGTGCCTTCACAGTCCCAGTCGCCTGCAACAGTCGATCGGCCAAAGTCGATTTTCCGTGGTCGATGTGAGCAATAATCGAAAAATTACGAATGCGAGATACAGGAACGTTTGTCATAAAACCTATCGGCAAAAGATTGACTTTTGTTATATTATAAAACTTCATTCAATCTACAGTCATTTATAGTCATTTAGAGACTTAAATAGAATTTAAATTTTTCTCGGTTGTGGGTTGACAAAGCCATTGTATTTATGCTATGTTTTTTAGCCTGCTCCAGCCTAGACGCCCTCCTCAGAAAAAGTTTTGTCTTTGTTCTTTTACAGAAAACTCTGGAACAGTTGAGAAAAAGGCGATCGGCAGCATCCCGCATCAAACGAACAGCCCAGTCCATTTGAGATTAGAGATTTTAGACTTCGGGGTGCACAACAGATTTAGATTTGAGATTGGAGACTGCGGCGTGAGACTTGAGCGAGCGCGAGCATCGAGTTCAAAAAAGGAGAACGATTTTCAACTTACTCCGCAACCGATAAATCTGGGAGATCGAGCAGGGGTCTAAAATTTTGGGCCGAGCACCACGATTGTCGGGCGCTTGTACCCATTTTTGGCGTCAGGTTACTCTACAGAGGCGGATAGCAAACTGAAAAATATTGGTGAGAAGTTGCTAGCGCTTGACAAGAAGCAGATAATTTGGTCAAATGACGGAAGCGGGGCGGCAAGGGTGTAAAAAATACAGGTTTTGAGCCGCTGTGCATCTCTACTAGGGATAAGGCATCACTTCCTTCAAAACACTTCCTTCAAAACAAAAAGGCGTAAATTCCTAGAAGGAATTGAAACTTAAGAATTAAAACTAGGATTTTTTAAGTATGAGCGAGTCAAGTATACACTCCCACAGTTCGTCAGAAAAAGTGGAACTATCTATCCATATAGATTCTGAACTGCTAGACCAAATTAAGCACTTGACAAATGACCCCAGCAAAGTCATTGAAACAGCAATCAAGCAGTGGCTCAGAGGCGAGCGTCGCGAAGACGATCAGGCTATGAGTTTGCGTCGCACCCCTCCTGTCCCGCCCCGCGGCGAATGGAACGACTGAGGTTGTCTCCTGTCTCGCCCTCCTACGGCGCGCACAAATCTGCTGGGCATAAAATTTCTGGGTGTGAAATTTAGATCGTCCGAGCTCCGGCGAGATAACTCCGGCAGATTTCCGGGCGAAATACAGGTGGTTCGGAGCAATATTGGTTAAGTAGAAGGAGCTTTTCTATTGTGACGGCAAAAATGCGATCGCCAGTCCCCGACTTGAGTTTTTGGCAGCCTCAACTTTTGGCGGAATTTTTAAACTCGATAGTTAATATGTGCAGACTACTAATTCCTACATCTTAAGTTGTATTTTTAAATTACCGAAAACTGCTGACAACAAATAGTTTTGAGTTTTGAGTTGAGTTATAAATTAATTTTTGGGGAAATTATTGATAACTAAAAATGCTGTGGTAGAAGTCTAAAAGAGTTCTGAGTTTCGAGTCTCGACCTGTGAATCATTCATTAAAAAGCCAACTACTTTGCAGTCAATTAATATAGCCACCGTGCCCGATCGCGGGGAATTTATTAATTGCTAAAACTAATGCGCTCGATTGCATCTTCCATCTTCAATCTTGCATCTTCCATCTTTTTAGCTTGAGCGACTTATACGGCTTAGCCGAAGGAAGCCGCAAGGGCTTATTCCTTCTTCCTTCTGTTAACCCTTGTCTTGCGCGATCGGGCTCTTCTGTCAACCCAACGACCGGCTTTTCGGGCTCTTCTGTCAACTATCAACTGTCAACTCTCCACTCTTCCTTATTGCTTCTACCATAACTCACATCTTAATTATCAAAACCCAAAACAATTTTGAGTTTTAAATTTTAAATCAAAAACTCAATACTCAAAATCAGAATTACTTTTATCCCCTAATCTGATGGACTCTAACACAGATTTCCGGCGATCGAACCTCGCCTCTACAGCATTTTTTCAAGAGTTAGGGGCAGAATTAGTATTTACCCAAGACGCAAGGGGTCGATATCTGTCTTTTTACTGGCAAAAAGCCGAGGAGTACAACCTCACAGCAGAAGAAATTGTCGTTAGCGAAGCCCTCGAAGAGGATCGCCCCCTCAGCGAAACCCTGCAACCCATCGCCCCTGCACCTTATCTCGAACGCCTGCGGCGGGCGCTCGAAACCCTTGTCCCCCAAAGGTTTAGCTATCCATTTTGCCACGCCGAACAATATTTTCTCTTCGATTTGACAGTCACTCCGGCGATCGACTCCAATGGTAAAGCTACAAAAGTCTTAGTTATGGGCAGGCTGCTGTCGGACAAACCCGTACAATTGTCGGCAGATTCCCCAGAATTCATGGCATATCCAGCTTTGCCATCTTCCTCCGACGCCAGCCAACAAATGCTGTATCCAGCCAGCCTCATCGGTAGACCGCTCACTACCTACTCGGAAATCGATCGCAAAATTATCTCCCAAATCGCTCAAAACCTGCACAGAACCCTCGATTTACAGACAATTTGGCAGCAAACAGTTAACAGTTTGGGTGAAGTTTTGAACGCGAGCCGCTGTATCATCTGTTCCTCCAAAAAAGACAGCGAAAACCTCGAAATTTCCCCCTTCCCGATCTCAGAAAATCAGCAAAACTATCCAGATCTAGCAGCAGAATTGCAACACTCAATTGCCAGCGATGGATCGCCCCCGCTGTCTGCCGATCAAATCGAAAATCTCCAATCGAAAACTTTTAAAGTAGTAGCTGAGTACCGCCAAGAACCTTACTCTTCGATGCTGGGATTACAACTGCGCGCAGCCGAACAGCCGGGCTGGATTCAAACTTTAGCCACGTTAAAACCCGTAGCAGTCGATTACGCCTCCCCCATTGTCGATCGCTTCGATCGCCATTCCGTACTCGTAGCAGCTACCTTCTATGAAGACCAACCCAATGCCCTGATATGTTTGCACCGCTGCGGCAATTCCCCGAAATGGAGTCCTGTCGAACTCGAATTTGCCCGCGAGTTAGTCGCTCAAGTCGGCAGCGCGATCGCCCACGCTACACTTTACCAAGAATTAGAACAAGCCCGTGCCGAAGCCGTCGCCCTTTCCCAACTTAAAAGTCAATTTCTTGCCAATACTTCCCACGAACTCCGCACCCCCCTCAACGGCATCCTCGGTTTCCTGAAACTGGTTCTGGATGGCATGGCAGATGACCCCGAAGAAGCGCACCAATTTATCGAAGAAGCTTATCAATCGGCATTACACTTGTTCAATGTGATTAACGATATTTTGGATATCGCTAAAATCGAAGCTGGCAAAATGGAGTTAGACCTCGCTCCAGTCAAACTCGGCGAACTTTTGCAGCAAGTGGAGAACTTTACACGGGTTCAAGTGCAAGAAAAGCGATTGCAATTTCAAATCCAAACACCAGCCATCGAGGACGAGATTATTTTGTATGCCAACTACCAACGCCTGCTTCAGGTAATTTTGAACCTCACCGGCAATGCAATTAAATTTACCAAGGAAGGCGGAATTCGCATCAGTGCCGAAGTTATTAAGAAAAAAGTAACTGTTAACAACCAGGAGTTACCCGGAATTGTGAAAATCCGAGTTGCCGATACTGGCATTGGGGTTTCTCTAGACAAGCAATATAAATTATTTGAGTCATTTTTTCAGGTGGACGGCGCTCGTACCAGACAATACGGCGGCACTGGTTTGGGATTGGCTATTTCTCAAAAACTGGTAGAAGCCATGGGTGGCACAGTAAATTTTTACAGTATGGGGGAAGGACTCGGCTCGACTGTTACTTTTACTGTGGTGCTTTATCAAGAACCGCTCTTGAAAAATTAATTATTGGTAATTGGTAATTGGTAATTGGTCATCGGTAATTGCTTCAGTTCTGGGTTATCCGAAGAGAGGAACGCTATCCATAAAAGCGATATCCGATCTATGAAAACTTTTGTGGGGTAGGCATCCTGCCCGCCCCAAAGATCAACTCATTTGATTAAAACTCTTGTGGGGTAGGCATCCTGCCCGCCCCAAAGATACAAACTAAATGCAAGACATTGTTTTTACCAGAAAGAATTGGTTGAAAGCCCCAAGTCTTTGAGGGAGAAATTAAAATCAGACTATTCATTACTCCAATCCTCTTCCTTCTAGGTAGAGGTCGCTCTCCTTCGGTCAACTGTCAACTGTCAACTATTGAAAGCTTATCCCAAGCGTATTGGATCGTCGCGACGTTCAAGGACGTGGGGAAACGAATCAGTTTCAGGGATTTGACCGATTTAACGGATAGATGTTGAGGCCAGAAGTCCGAGATCAGAAGCCCGAGCAAATCACCAAGAAGCAAAACTTGTCCGCAGGCAAAGGAGGGAATAAGCAAGAAGCAAGAAATAAAAAATAGCTATAGCTGTTCTCAACTTGGGTGTCTCGCCAGTTGTCTTACCACTTACCAATTACCACTTACCACTTACAAATTTGTATATCACTCAGTTGATTATGTCGGGATCGGTGTATCCCTGATTACAAATTCGCGCATAAAAATCATTGATAATTGGTGGTTTTCATAATAACACAGTTATATTGCCCGTCGCAGTATCAAATTTTACCTTGTCCGCCACCAATCTCCCTCCTTCGGTGTTTTCCACTCAGACCGATCGCCCCACCGCTGCCGAACCCACGCAGAATTCGCATCAATGGCATTGGGGGGGGTAGGACAACAGATCATCTCGCTCTGTCTCTTCGCGGCTCACACCTGCGAATAAACCCCCCCAAAAATCCCTAACCTTACCAAAACTGAATGCCCACCCATAGGACTGATTTAACTTCCACAGCCCTATTGTAAAGTTATATTAAGAAAAATTGACGTTCTTAGTTTTATGTGAGAATTGTAAAGATATTGTAAAGATCCTTGCAATAGATAGTATTTTTTGACTAAGTGTGGGAACATTTAAGTGTAATTACGCAAACCTCTATTTGAACAGTTTGCGTCTGGCAAATTAAGTAAATTTCTGCTGTGTTGGTGGAGTGGTAGACTTTTGCCAGTCTAGTAGAAAGAGGGTTGCTATGAATCAGCAAGTATCAGCTCAATCGCAAAAACTTTTGCTCCAAATTGGCAGAAAGATTCGTCGAACTTTGGATCTCGATACCATTTGGCAACAAACAGTTAACTCTCTCGGACAAACATTAGGTGTCAGCCGTTGCATCATTTGTCCCTATCAAAGTTCTAGCCAGCAAGTCACAGTGGCTGCTGAATACTGCCAAGAACCATTTCTACCAATGCTGGGAGTGAAAATCTCGCTCACGTCAGCACCTCATATTACTCAAGCTCTAGAGACCCTAAAACCGGTGGTAGTAGAATCGTTAGGAGCCGACGATCCTTTTGAACGGCATTCGCTGCTAGTGGTCGCTACCGCTTATCAAGATAAACCTAATGGCATAATTAGCTTGCACCGGTGCGAGGGCGGATTGTCAGGGAATGATGGTAATGCCGATCGACCTTGGACTCAAGACCAGATCGAATTCGCAGAAGAAGTTGCGGATCAAGTCGGAAGTGCGATCGCCCTAGCCACCCTCTACCAAGAGCGCAGCCAGCGAACAAAAGAACTATCCCAGTTTAAAAAAGAGTTTTTGTCAACCGCATCCCACGAGCTGCGAACTCCACTAAATCACATCATCGGCTATCTACAACTAACTGTAGATGATATGGCCGACGATCCAATAGAGGAAAGAGCTTTTATCCAAGAAGCTCACCGTTCGGCTCTCCATCTTTCCAAGGTAATTGGTAATGTCTTAGATTCCATTCAGTCAAGTAAAGCTTGTCAGGCTCACGTAGAGTTAGATGCTTTGAGGAGTCAGCAAAAATCTCTAAACAAGTAAAGATGCAATTCCCGCATTCAAAAACTCGAATATTGATCGGGCACACAAGTCTTCTGCCTGGAAAATGTGACACTTGCATCTATATAGCAATATAGCAATACTAATTTATTTGCTAGTTCTAGAAAAATTTAAATCCTTGTTCAACAAGGAGTCTAGCCAGACAAAAAAGTTTTTATCTTGTGCCAATCCGCTCTGATTGCTATAGATTTTTTCAAGAACTTCGATAGCTGGTTACTAAATTATTTTTAGGTCATTAGGGTTGTGTCTAACACAGCATAGCAAATAATAAAGGTAGAATCAGGGTGTATTTATTATGATATTATGTGGGATCGATCGAATAGCTTTGTAGTGAGGAAGTCCGTACTAATAAAACTCAGAATACCGACTTCCTTACTACAAATCTGCAACGGCTATTTTACCGGAGATGATATCGCCAGCAGAAGATTGCTGCTTCGGACTTTTAGTGTTTTTAACTTATAGCCTTTCTCAAAAAGATGAGGTATGACTGACAGCTTATATAACCGCTTAAACCAAGAGGGCCCAAGCCCAACAACATCCGCGAATCTTTCTGAGAACCGCTATATGCTTGAGGGAATTAGTTATCCCCATCTTTTTTCTTGGTTGGCGGGCGGCTGACATAGCGGGCCCAAAAAGGTTCTTCCATATTTTTCAGGGATGCTAGTTTTTGGCGCTCATCTTCTATGCGCTTGCGTTCTGAAAGGTCAGAAAATATGTTGATACTGCCGACTGTCTCGCCGCCTGCATCTTGTACGGGTGCGGCAAACAGCCAAAGGTCGATCGAACTACCGTCTTTTTTGGGCAAAGACACTTCCAAACCGTTTTCCGGTTTGCCATTACCCGCAGATTTCAGCAGCGCGTAAAAATCTTGCTTTTGTCCTTCAGGAATATTCGGCAATGGTTGACCCAAAACCTCAGCAGCAGTCCAGCCAAAAAGTTCTTCGGCGGCGCGGTTCCAGACAAGGGTGCGGCCGTCATTGTCGGTACAGTTAATCGCCAGCGGCGCCGATGCAATCTGGGCTTGCCAAACTCTGTTAACGAGTTGCAGTTTCAATTCTACTTGCTTGCGATCGGTAATTTCCTGACAAGCGCCCCACAAACGAACAACCCGCCCTTCAGTTTTGTCCCACACGGCTTGCCAGCAGTCCCGCACCCAGCGCACACCACCATTTTTGTTAACAATTCGATACTCATTGACTCCCATACCTCTAGAAGTACAGCCTTCTAATTGTTTAATTAACATTTCCCTATCATCAGGGTGAACGATATCTGAACTCCACCAGCCCGAGGCAGTTAATTCTTCAGGGAGATGACCGCTCACGCGCGCCAAAGCTTCCGTTACCCACTCACAAACAAAGTTACCGTTGGGAAGTGCCTTGAAAGAATAGGCAAAATCCGAAGTAATTTGTGACATAATTTTGTAGTGCCGTTGCGACTCCAGGAGTGCGCTTTCTGCTTGCTTGCGTCCCTCAATTTCCCGGGAAGCAATCAGAATTCCCTGTACGCTAGAATCGTGAAGCAAACTATTGCCGATCGACTCCAAGTAGATCCAAGAACCGTCCGCGTGGCGTTTGCGATATTCGATCGGCTTCCCAACTCCAGGAAATTCTAGCAACTTGCCAAAATATGCCTTCCAACTCAGCAAATCGTCTGGATGGATCAACTCGCCATGAAACTTGCCAATTCTCTCTTCTGGCTTGTAACCCAAAACTCTCTCTAGCGCTGCGCTGTGATATCGGACTCGCCCGTCGGAGCCAACAATAGTAATTATATCTGGAGAATTACGGAGCGCAGCCTGAAGTTTGGCTTCGCTTTTAGTTAATGCTTTATTATCCCGGCGGTGCTGGTTGATTTCTTCGTTCAACTGCTCCTGTAGCTTTCTGAGTTGCGCCGCTTGCTGGGCGACAGTGCGTTCCAAAAGACGATTTAAATTTTCCGCCTCAACTAACTTTGCCGCGTTATTTGTCGCACTTTCAAACTGGCGGCTGGTTGCCATTTCTTGCAAAGAAGTTGACAGAGTTTCCACAGTTTTTATTAAAATTGCCTGTTGGGGAGGTGGTAAATGCTTAACTTGTTCCTGCAACGTTTCTAGGTATTTGTAAATTGTTTCTAGCATTTTATTAATTAGGGAATCTAATAGTTGCCACAGGTGAAAACTCTAAAAAGCGGACAGAAGTTTTTTTTAAGATAACCCATAACTAAGAGTGATGTATGGCGATCGATCGCGATCTTAATCACGAGTAATTGCGTGACTTTATTTTGACATCATAGCAACTGAGACTGAAAGTAATTTTTTGTGGCGGTAAAGTTAATAGCCTAGCGACAGCACCCCATTCGGGAACCTGCGAGAGTCGGCAACCCGCCCATGCCGTCAATGCAGGGCACAGGAGCGGTTACGCTAAACTAGATGGGTGTAAATAGAAAGAGAGATTTATGACAGAGCCAGCCAACGCTCGCGATTTGTTTCGCGCTGCTTACGAACACCGTTACACCTGGGATGCCAACTTTCCCGGTTACAGCGCCGATATTGAACTCAAGCAAGGCGACGAAGTATATACGGGTCATGTTTCCATTAAACCAGACATGACAGTGGAAGTCAGTGGCATTGCCGATGAGGAAGTAAAGCAGAGCGTTTACACTCAAATGCGCGATATTGTGACTCACCGGAAGCGATCGACATTTGAAAAATCCCACGGCAAAAACAGCTTCACCCTCGGCGAGAAGGACAGTACCGACGCTGTGGATATTTTAGTGCAAGGCGACTCAATGGGCTCGAATTATAAAATCCGAGGTCTGTCAATTTGTCAAGTCAGCCGGGTGATGGGTCGCATGGCTTTCGTCATTGACACGCACAAAAGCTTAGAGACACCCGAAGGTTCTTTGGCTAGTCATTACGATGCCGTTTTTCGCAACCCCGAAACCAACGAAATCACCAGAGAACTGGAATTTGAAGATACCTTTGACAAGATAGGCGACTATTATGTCATGACCAAGCAAGTAGTGCGATCGAAAGAAAAAGGTCAACTGACAACAACCGAGTTTAACTACTCCAACGTCAAACTGCTAGAACCAGCAGTAGTCTAGGGTTATACCCTTTTCGAGTTGCGCGTTGAAGATTAAAGACTTGGCAACGATGGATGACAACCCAGGTGGGGGAATCTCTCCTACAGTTGCAGTCATTCTGGGAAGGATTAATTGCAAAATCCGTTTTGTTGGAGCAAGCGGGTTTTGCGATTAGTGTCTCGGACTCAACTTCATTTAACGGCAAGTAACGGTACGATCGAACTAAGTCAATTGTACGAATAATTTTTGAGGCAAAATATGACAACACTAGCACTAACCAGAGATAACGTCGAAACAGTTCTCGATGAAATGCGCCCCTACCTGATATCAGATGGTGGCAACGTCGAACTGGTAGAAATCGACGGCCCAGTAGTACACCTGAGACTGCAAGGAGCTTGCGGCTCTTGTCCGAGTTCCACAATGACTCTGAGAATGGGCATTGAACGCCGCCTGCGCGAAGCAATCCCTGAAATTTCTGAAGTCGAACAGGTAATGTAATTAGTCAGTTGACAGTTGACAGTTGACAGTTGACAGTTGACTGTTAACGGTTGACTGTTACCTTTTTTCAATTCCTTATATAGCGACAGGTGATTTTAATCCAGAATTTACCAGCCTGAGTGTTAATTCATGACTGTACGGAAATGAAGATAATTCTAGTTGACTGGCTATTAAAGCTTTTACCGCTATTACCAGAAAGAATTGGTTGAAAGCCTGTCCATTTTAAGGAGAAATTAAAACAAGACGATTCATTACTCCAATCATCTTCCTTCTAGATAGAGGCTGCTGTCAACTGTCAACTGAATCCAATCCTCTTCCTTCGAGTTAAAGGTCGCCCTCAAGCGGTCAAATATCAATTGAATGAAAGCCCTAGATACAAAAAGTAGTTTTATGTGCTACTCGATGGTAGTAATGTGTGCAGCATCAACCTGCAATTGAGAAGTTGGAAGCGCTACTTAATAGGGACAATCTGCGCTGTTCATCACCCTAAAGATAGAAGTTAAGCATTCCTGACAAAATTACAAAATACCAATTACAAAATACCAATTACAAAATACCAATTACAAATTATAATTACCCATTACCCATTACCCATTACCAAAATCAATGTCTCACCCCCTTTACGTAGCCTTCATTTGGCACCAACACCAACCCCTCTACAAATCAAGATCGTTCACTAGCGCCGGAGCATCCGAGTATCGACTGCCTTGGGTGCGCTTGCACGGAGTCAAAGATTACTTGGATTTAGTCCTAATTCTGGCAAAATATCCCAAGCTGCATCAAACTGTAAACCTGGTTCCGTCCTTAATTTTGCAGATAGAAGACTGCATCGCCGACAAAGCATTAGACCCTTACTTGGCGGTAACTCTCAAGCCAGCAGAAACTTTAAACATCGCTGAACAAGAGTTCATTTTAGAACACTTCTTTGATGCCAACTACCATACCCTGATTCAGCCGCATCCCCGGTACGCTCAACTCTACACTCAGCGGCAGGAAAAAGGGATTCAATGGTGCTTGGCAAACTGGAAAGTGCAGGATTTTGGTGACTTGCTGGCGTGGCACAATTTAGCTTGGATCGATCCGCTGTTTTGGGATGACCCCGAGATTGCAGGGTGGCTGAAACAAGGACAAAATTTCAATCTGGCCGATCGCAAAAAGATCTATTCAAAACAAAAAGAAATTCTCGCCAGAATCATTCCCCAGCACCGTAAAATGCAAGCTGAGGGACAGTTGGAAGTGTCCACAACCCCCTACACTCACCCGATTTTGCCGCTGCTTGCTGACACAAATGGCGGCCGCATAGCGATTCCTAACATGACTCTGCCAGAACATAGGTTCCAGTGGGCTGAAGATATTCCCAGACATTTGAGAAAATCTTGGGATATGTATCAAGACAGATTTGATTGTAAACCGCGGGGTTTGTGGCCGTCGGAACAGGCAGTTAGCCCGGAAATTTTGCCCTACATTGCTAAACAAGGGTTTAAATGGATTGTCTCGGATGAGGCGGTATTGGGGTGGACAATTAAACACTTTTTTCACCGCGATGGGGCGGGGAATGTTTGCGAACCAGAATTGTTATATCGCCCTTATCGTTTAGAAACTCCTGATGGCGATTTGGCGATCGTATTTAGAGACCACAGATTGTCGGATTTGATTGGTTTTACCTACGGTTCGATGGAACCGAAGAAGGCAGCGTCGGATTTGGTGGGACACTTGGAGGCGATCGGCAGAACTCTCAAACACCGACAACCCGACGGCCACACATCTTTAGAAAATCCGTGGTTGGTGACGATCGCCCTAGACGGCGAAAATTGCTGGGAATTCTATCCTCAAGATGGCAAACCGTTCTTAGAATCACTCTATCAAACTCTCAGCGACAATCCCGATATCCAATTAGTCACAGTGTCGGAATTTCTCGACAAATTCCCCGCCACCGAAACAATACCCGCCGCCCAACTGCATACCGGTTCCTGGGTAGACGGTTCCCTGACAACTTGGATCGGCGATCCTGCGAAAAACCGCGCTTGGGATTTGTTAGGGCCAGCCAGACAAATGCTGGCAAACCATCCAGAGGCTACGGAAGAAAGCAATCCCGAAGCTTGGGAAGCGCTTTATGCGGCGGAAGGTTCCGACTGGTTTTGGTGGTTTGGCGAAGGCCACACGTCGAATCAAGATGCTATGTTCGATCGGCTATTCCGCGAACACGTAGCAGCAATCTACGAAGCTCTCGGCGAGCCTGTACCCCCGGAAGTGCTGCGACAAGTAGAGGCACACGAGGTTCAAGGCGACCACCAACCGCTGAGCTTTATTCACCCGATTATCGACGGTATCGGCAACGAACAGGATTGGGACAAAGCCGGTCGGATTGAAGTTGGGGGAGCAAGGGGTACGATGCACCGGAGTGCGGCAATTCAGCGGCTTTGGTACGGCGTAGATCACTTGAATTTTTACCTTCGCGCCGACTTCAATGCTGGGGTGCGGCCGGGCATTGATTGCCCGCCGGAGTTAAACTTGTTCTGGTTTTATCCCGATCGCACGATGCACAACAGCTTGATTCCGCTGTCAGGTTTGCCCGATGAAGCACCCATCAACTATCGCTTCCACCATCAGTTAGAGATTAATTTGCTGACGAAATCGATTGGGTTTCACGAAGCAGGAGAGGGCGATGAGTGGCAGCCCCGCCTCAGCCGGGCCCAAGTGGGATTGGATAAATGTTTGGAGATAGCAGTACCCTGGGCGGATTTGCAGATTATGCCCGACTGGCAAATGAGGCTGATTGCGGTTTTATCGTCCGGGGAGCGCTACTCTAGCTGTATGCCGTTCGATTCTTTGATTGGAATTGGAATGCCTTAAAGAGTCATGAGTCATGAGTCCTGGCGTCATTAGTCATCAGTCATTAGTCCGATCGCGTCCGGTCGATCGAGCGCTATAAAATAGGTTTGTAGTCAGGACTTCAGTCCTCTGTTTTTTGAGGACTGAAGTCTTAACTACAAACCTGCTATAAAATAGGTTTGTAGTCAGGACTTCAGTCCTCTGTTTTTTGAGGACTAAAGTCCTCATTACAAACCTGCGCTAGAAAATTGGTTCGTAGTAAGGAATTCAGTCCTCTGTTTTTTGAGGACTGAAGTCCTCACTACAAACCTAATAATGGGTGAATTTACTGGACATCTAATCATTAGTCATTGGGAAATCATCAAACTAATGAGCCGCATTTTGCTCTCGCTCGATCGCTACCAACAACCCTTGCAGATCGCACACCTCAACACTGAGCATGAGGTGATGCTACTCGATTGGACTTCCGAACCAAACTCAGAATTTATTCTTCCAAAAATAGCTTTTGACTTGTGCATTCTCGACGAGGCAAACTTCGATCGTATCGGGCACATGGTTGAAACATTAAAAACTGCGGTGGAGCCTAGTTTTTTACCGTTTTTGCTATTGATAAATTCCCAAACGCCGACTCTTTCCGAGCAGCAGTTTTTGCTGAGTTCCAAACAACTCGAAGGCAGAATTGATGATTTGATAGTAAGTCCCATAGATGCCAGCCAACTGCACTTGCGCGTAGAAAATTTGTTAGCTCGCAGGCAGCTATCGTTAGAACTCCACAGACTTCAACAAGTAATTAAAGAACGCACTTTTACAGAAAGTTTGTTGATCGACTCGCTGCAAACGGCAAACGAAAATTTGCAACGGGAAATCGCCAAGCGGGGAGAGGTAGAAGCTGCACTCCAAGAAAACTCCTATCTCGAATCGCTGATGAATGCCATGCCAGATATTGTCTGCTTTAAAGATGGCGAGGGCAGGTGGCAGGAGGCAAATCAAGCAATATTGGAATTGTTTGAGCTATCAGCAGATAACTACCGGAGCCTCACAGATACTCAGTTAGGAAAACTCAGCAGTTTTTACGGGGAGGCTCTACAGGCTTGCGAGGTGAGCGATCGAGCAGCGTGGGAAAAAGGTACTCTTTGTAGGGGAGAAGAAGTGGTTCCCCGATCGAACGGTACTGTAAAAATCTACGATGTAATTAAAGTACCCGTATTTCATGCCGACGGCAGACGTAAAAGTATCGTGATACTGGGCCGCGACATTACTGAATACAAGCAAGCTAGAGATGAACTCGTGCGCTTGGCGTCGATTGTCGAGTCTTCCGACGACGGCATCGTGGGCAAAACCCTCGCCGGGACAATTCAGAGCTGGAATGCAGGAGCCGAGAAGATTTACGGCTACTGCGCGCAGGAAGTCAAGGGACAGTCGATCGAGATTTTAGCAATTCCCGAACGCCCCAAGGAAATCCCCCAAATTCTGGAAAATATTCGGGCTGGAACTACGATCGACCATTACGAAACCGTACACTTGCGTAAAGACGGCGAACAGATAGATGTGTCTCTGACGATTTCTCCGATTAAAGACGCCACAGGAGCAGTAACGGGCATTTCAACTATCGCTCGCGACATCACCGATAGCAAGCGAGTTCAAAAAGCTCTCGAACAACTCCGCCACCAAACAGAAATGATTTTGTTCTCCGCAGCAGAAGGAATTTGCGGGTTGGACAAACAGGGAAAAGTAACTTTTGTCAATCCGGCGGCGGTGAGAATGGCTGGTTGCGAATCGAAGCAATGGATCGATCGACCTTTGTCTGAAAGCTTACACCGTTCGCAGGCAGAATGCTCGAAGGCGATCCTCTTCGAGGGCTGCGCTAACGAGCAAATGTCACCTGCAACAGATATCAATTCCGGCTCTCAACTTGCCCCCGAGGGCGCCACACCAACCACGGGAAAACTCTCGAACCCAGTATGTTCTCAAATTTTAGACACCTTGAGAGACGGAGAGGTTCGGCGTGTCACGGATGAGGTTTTTTGTCGGCAAGACGGCAGCAGTTTTCCAGTTGAGTACGTTGTCGCTCCGATGCGAGAACAAGGCGAAATTATTGGCGCTGTGGTGACTTTTAAAGATATCACCGATCAGCTTGCGGTCGAGCACATGAAAGATGAATTCATATCTGTTATCAGCCACGAACTGCGGACGCCCATGACTTCGATTCACGGGGCACTCGGTCTCCTCAACAGCGGCCTGCTTGAGGCTCACCCCCAGAAAGCCAAGCGGATGCTGGAGATTGCGATAGCTAATACTGACCGGTTAGTGCGCTTGATCAACGACATCCTGGATTTAGAGCGCATGGATTCTAATTACAGCACTGCCATCAAACAAACTTGCAATGTCGCGGATCTGATGTTGCAGGCGGCTGACGAGATGCAGGGAATGGCCCAGCAGGCAGGAGTTACTCTGTCTGTGAGACCTGTGAGGGCGCAATTGCTCGCTGTTCCCGATCGGCTAATTCAGGCATTGACAAATTTGCTCAGCAATGCTATAAAATTTTCGCCCGCAGGTGCTACGATTTGGCTGAGCGGTGAGTCGATCGAGCATCCGGATTTGGCAGAAAAAGCTGAGTTGAAGTCAGTGTCGTCTCCTTGTTTGTTGTCTCCCGAGACTGCCACCAATCCGCACTTACCCGTGAGTTCGGAAATCCTGATTGCGGTTAAAGACCAAGGACGCGGCATTCCGGCGGACAAGCTAGAGATGGTCTTTGAGCGCTTTCAACAGGTTGATGCTTCTGATTGTCGCCAAAAAGGAGGTACTGGTTTGGGGCTGGCTATTTGTCGCAGTATCGTGCAGCAGCACGGGGGCCGGATTTGGGTGGAGAGCATTTTGGGGGAGGGCAGCACTTTTTTCTTACGTCTGCCAGTTATGGGGGAGGGAGATGATATTCCCCATTAGGTAAATTGCATTAGCCATGACTAATGAAAAAATATTAATGCAAAAATTTTCATACCATCCTGGATGCAGAAACCAGGCTTTTTTACCAAAAGACTGGGTTGCAGGCAGCAGAAACGCTAAAAAACCAGCTTTCGAGGCGTCTGAAGTGCGTCCGGGCCAGTCATTTTTGGCAAAGACGGATTATACAGGCAGGGACGGGCAAAATCGCGATTGTCGATCGAACAGCGGATTTTTGGGGACTCCGTTGTATAGCAACGGCCAAGGCGGTTAGGACGTTCTTAATTGCTGAAACCCTTGCGCTAGATAGCTTCTATCGCGAGGAAGAAGGAAAGATTTCCTTCTTCCTTCCATCCGTTACATCCCGTACATTGCTCGTTGCCGAACTTCATTCTTCTGTACAGTTTTGCAGCTTTACTGTAAAGTCCGATCGGTAAAAAAGTTTGCTTTACAAAACATTCACATTTCGCCTCTAGTCTGTGATCAGTTCTGATTCTTAAAAAAGATGTTAATTTTGACTGCCAAACGCATCTTGGTTATTGACGATGCGGAAGATATTCGGGAAGTGGCTCAAGTCAGTCTTGAGGTGGTGGGGGGCTGGGAAGTCCTGACCGCAAGTTCTGGTCGCGAGGGTATGGCTAAGGCTCTTGCCGAACAGCCTGATGCTATTCTCCTCGACGTGATGATGCCCGACCAAGACGGGCCTACTACTTTTAAACAGTTACAAGCTAATCATGCTACCCAGCACATTCCGGTAATTTTATTGACGGCTAAGGCTCTCGCTAGCGACAGGCGGATGTTCGCAGATTTGGGGGTAGTGAGTGTGATTGCTAAGCCTTTTGAACCGATGGCTTTGGCTGCTCAGGTGGCTGAAGCTCTGGGCTGGCAGGAAGCATAGGTCGATTGTGCGCCTTAAAATCTGTGAAATCTCTAACCAAAAAAACAAATTATTTCTGCTCGGTTTTTATGCTGAATATAATCGGGCAGAATTATATTTTTTTTTGTAACAACTTACTTATCTTCATAAGTTCTTCAGGTTTAAGTTTTAATTTAAGCACATCGTCAGGAATCTATCCTGACTGTTTGCCAAAACCTTGGGAGAAGACGACTATGCCATCAGCTTACATTTTGCTACTGATAGTTTCTCTGGCAGCCGTCTGGATTTACTGGCAAACCTCTCAAGATATTTTTGTTCTTGTGGCTTTGGCCGGACTGGGTTGTTTTATTTGGGGTTTCTCTTGGGCTCCTTGGGGCGTTCAGGTTCTAATTGTGGTGTTGCTGTTGGGCATCCAAAAGTGCTACTTGTCAGACGCTCAAAGTTTGGAGTGAAAAGAGCTTTTTTATTGTTGTGCCTGGAGTAGAGATACAGCGGCATTCCTCAATCTCTGTAATCAATTGGTTTATCGATCCATATCTTAAAGAAGGTTTAAAATATCATGAATAGTTGCCCTTGTTGCTCCTCTCAATTGCTACGCCACGCTCGCCACAATCGCGTTTATTGGTTCTGCTCGCGCTGCTGGCAGGAAATGCCGGATCTGTCGGAGATGATTTTAGGTAACAGCCTGCGGACTCACAAACAAGAAGGCTTGGTGAAGCTTACTGGTTTGACTCCTAAAGCGAGAATTTTGGATTCAGTAGGAATTGCTTAGGAAAGATCGAGTTTGACTGACGATAAATATTGAGACGAAAAAGTTTTTTGATTGTGCCATCGGTTTGACTTTTTAATAAAAAATGCAAAAGTCCCTTCACTGTGAGTGAAGGGACTTATTTGCGTGCGGGCGATCGCACTTGTAAGGGGGTCGATCGCCCCCACAAATTACAGCTCTTGTATGGAGTTAAGCTGATTACATCAAACCGATTTGAGAGAGAATGCCTTGACCGGTGAGGAATTCGGTAGCTAAGCCGATCGCAAAGCCTAGCATTGCCAAACGACCGTTCCAGGTTTCAGCGAACTCGGTGAAGCCTACTTTTGCGTCTTTGTTTTCCATGACCATAAACCTCGTTGTATTTCAACCTTATGTAACTAAACTTAACATAGCGAAAGAAACATTGCAACATATTTTTACATTTATTTTTCAAATGCTGCTTGTCAGCAGGATGAATCGACGTGTAGAGGGGCTTGTGGGCGATCGCACGGGGGTGAGAAACCGGGTTTCTCCCGATATGTTCTGTGAGTAGTCGCCAAATCTCGTAGAAACGGGGTTTCACTCTTGTCGCAAGCGCGTAACTTGCGATCGGTGTCAGGTTCACGAAAATATTGCTCAGAGGTCTAAGAATGTCAGAAAAATAATTTTTACTAAATACTTGACATCAAAAATTCAAAAAGCTAGATTAAAGGCAGAGCTAAAACTAAATATCGCATTCAAAATTAAGGAATGTTGATTGAGTCGTCTTAGCTGCACGGTTGATAGAACTGTAGCAAGTTTCTAGAATCCCGTTGAGCGGAAATTAAGTCTAATGTCGTTTTAACAAGTTAATACAAGCTTGACATAAATCGAAACATTATAGAGTTAGATTTCCCTTCAACGGGCTGCTACTAAGCTCGTTACAGTTCTATCAACCCTGTAGCTAAGACGCTAATCAAATCCCTACAAAATCAAAGTGTTTTATGGTAACAGATTGTCTTGTGCCGAGATGTTCATTTTTGAGCAAATCCACAGACAACACTCCATTAATGCTAGATGCGTGATATGTCGAGGCTGTCCAGCCCACCAAATTTTAGGAATTACTCAAATGGACACTCATCGAACCTCAAATGGATTAATCTACCAACAGCAAGCTTTAGTTTCCATTTATTGGGATTATCAAAACATCCCAACCTTAAAACTATCCCCAGATTTATTGCTCTTGGCTAATAAATTTGGATATGTAGTTAACCGCAAAGTTTACGATAATTGGCAACAACAAAATAAGGCAGCACAAGTAAATTTGCGCTCTCAAAATTTTGAATGTTTTCATGTATCCCAAAACATTAAAAATGCTGTAGACTTTCATTTGTCAGCAGACTGCTTTAGTGAGGCTTCAAGTAGCCTATACCCACACACATTTATTATTGTCTCTGGAGACGGCTACGGTGAGATTTTGATTCAGAAGCTGCATGAAAAGGGGAAGAAGGTAATAATTGTTGCCCGCAAAGGTAATGATAGTCACAATCTCAAAAAGCTTGCAGATAGATTTTACTTGATCGATGAATTGCCAAAGTCGATCGAGACTTACAAAGTCACAGCATAAACAACCTCGACATTTACCCCGCCGCAGATAGCAAAAATCTAGTTTATTTGATAAACTAGATTCTCCAAACCAACCGCCATCTGCGGCTCTTTCATGTCCGCCAACATAACAACAAGAAACTCCAAAATCAATAACAATTATCAAACTCCCATGCCATCAACTAATCAAACACAAGAACTCCAAATAACGATTCCCCAATTCAAGAATGAAAAACTGCTGCGCCAAGCACTAACCCACCGTTCCTACGTCAACGAAAACCCCACATTCCGCGAAGCAGACAACGAACGCTTAGAATTTCTTGGCGATGCTTTGCTGACATTTCTCAGCGGCGAATATCTCTATCAGCGTCACCCAGAAATGGGAGAAGATCAAATGACTCGCCGCCGTTCTGCATTGGTAGATGAAAAACAATTAGCCAGATTTGCTACTGAAATCAGTTTAGACTTAAAAATGCGGCTCGGCAAAGGAGCTTATCGAGAAGGTGGAATTACTAATCCAAATTTGCTCAGCAGCACCTTTGAAGCATTCATTGGCGCTTACTATCTCGACACGGAAGATATGGACAAAGTTCGCGAGTTTGTGTGGCAAATGTTTGATTCTGTTCCCGACAATGTGGTGGAAACGCGATCGACTGTAGACTCGAAAAACCGCTTTCAAGAATGGGTACAAGCCAACGGTGACACGACTCCGCCCAAATACGTGACAGTCCAAGCAGGAGGAACGCCCCATCAGCCCGAATTTCTCGCTAAAGTTTATGTTGGAGACAAATCCTATGGAGAAGGTAAAGGCAAAAGCAAGAAAGATGCTGAGAAAAATGCGGCTGAAGATGCGTTAGCAAAGCTGAAAAAACGCGGACTGATCTAAACGTGAAAACACCGATAAAAACTACTATAGCCTTTCTCAGAAAGATGAGGTACTCATGGGCATGGGGCATCGGCCAAACAGGGCATCGGGGATACCTAACCACGATTAAGAACCGCTATAGTTTGTTTTCCAGATGACACAATAGACGCGCGCCTCAGTGGCTCTGGGGATACATCAACTCGCCCAATCAAAGAGATATAAAAACCCGAAATGCTGCCTAAAGCCACTCTTTCTTTCTCAAAGTAGAAGCTCTTTTGGCTATCCTAATTAAATCTGTAGGCGACGTATTTTTATCGACAGTGATGCGAGAGATGCGGTAGTTATTTTCCAGTCGGTTTACTCTAAATAAATGGTCATTGTACAAAAAGCCACTTAAATGATATTTAGGCAAAATATCTTCCACTTCCGAGTCTGATGCGCCGTAGGGATAGGCGATGTGAGCGCCGATAACTTTATTTTTGTCTAAATCCCCCAGACATTTTCTCAACTCTAACTTAGATTTTGCAATTTCAAATTCTAATTCTTTTCCGCTCACCTTAGTTAAGTCTTTGTGAGTAAAACCGTGTGACTGAATGTCATAAAAACCTTTTTGATATCCATCTCTTAAATCGTTGCAAGTAGTGTGTGCTAAAAAATCTTTGCCCATATCAATACCTAAAAAGTGAGGGTTGACAAATAACACAAATTTACCCTTTTCTTTGTTGGTTACAGACAACTTTTCTAATATTGGAAGTGCATTTTCATGAACGCCTTTGTAGCCGTCGTCAAAGGTTATCATGATTGGTTTTTGACCGAGATTTTTAGCGGGTATTGGCTGCGACTTGTCAATAAAGTATACGTACAAGTCTTGAGATGATAAAAACCAATAGTTTTCTTTAATTAGATATTCTAAAAATACTGACAAGTCTTGTTTGGTGTAGTTAGTGGGAAAAGCGAGCCTCCGAGGTGGTAAGTCGGCGGGATTGCGAGTGTCTACAATGTTGTGAAAACCGATTATAGGGATTCTGGTGAAGTTAGATTCTACTGTCCAGCCAGAAATACCTATACTGATGGCAAATATCACCAATAAGTAAATCAGTTTGACTTTGTGTAGCAGTCTAAAAAGAAAATTTTCCAGGAATTTTATGTTTTCTAACAATTGCTCGAAGCTCATACTTTCTTTACCAAGTTGTGTGCTTTTTACCTCTACCATTAATAGAGGCAAATTCAGCTAACTTGACATTTTTTTTGGTATTTCTTTGGAATCTAGGTAGAGTGTGGATGCCGTAAGCCGATCGCCCAAAATGCTTCCGAGAACCCAAAATGCGTTATAATCGGGGCTGGCGCGAGTGTTACGGCTGTCGATCGAGGGTTGCAATGGCAGAAATCCGTTGACCTCACCTGGATAGGGATGCAAGCCCTTGACAGGAGTCGTAAAGATTCCCCAAATTTAGACTTTGGTTGGATCTCCCAGATTCATCTATGGAGTCAATCTAAAATCTAAAATCTAAAATCTAAAATCGACTGACGAGTACCCGAGTGTCGATCGTACTTTTTGGAAATATCAGAGCAATTGATGTCTACTCAAAACCCGACTACCCTAACTGTAGAAGCAGCACAGCAAATCCTCAAAGATTTCACTTGTCTGGATATGCAATCTGTAGCATCGCCGCTGGAAAAACAGGCGCTGCGTGAAGCGATTTTGCTGGTAGCAAGTTTGTCGGATTACCAAATGCTGGGAGTTTGCGCGACTTCGACGGATGAGGGTTTTGCAGCTTTAGCAACTTATTTGAAGGCTTTGGGATATGATCCTGTTTTAGATCCAAGCGCTTTTGCTGCATTTACTGGTTCGGTTTATATTAAGTTCAATACTTTGAAGGGTTCGTATTATGTTGATGGCTATCCTGGAACTTATCGGGGCGTGTTAGTATCGTGCCAATCTTCTGAAGAAGGTGGAGTTAGCGGGACTTACGGTCATTTACCTTTGGATGTATTTGTTGATTAATTGGGAATTGGGCATTGGGCATTGGGCATTGGGCATTGGTAATTGGTAATTGGTAATTGGTGATGATGCGGACGTGAATCAACTTCACTATTACAGTTACTGTAGGGTGCGTCAGCAAATATCCTACTCATTAAAGCGACAATAACGCCTGACGCACCCTACAAAGAAAGAGATTAACCTTTACCAATGATTAATTCGGTTTCCGGTTCCGGTGCGATTTCGTCTGGTGAGATGCCGAGAATTTCGCTGTACAAGTTGACATATTTTCTGGCAGAAATGTCCCAGCCAAAATCTTCTTTCATGCCGCGCTTTTGCAGTTCTTTCCACTTATCTTTGTAGCGGAAACCTTCCCATGTTCGGATCATGCAGGTGAATAAGTCGAGGGGTTCGTAGCGATCGAAACAGTAACCTGTGCCGGTATCATTAATCGGGTCGTTGTGAGATACAGTATCGACTAAACCGCCGGTGCGGCGCACCATTGGGACGCAACCGTAGCGGAGGGCGAGCATTTGGCTGATGCCGCAGGGCTCGAAACGGCTGGGCATCAGGAAGGTGTCGCAGCCTGCGTAAATGCGGCGGGAGAGGGCGTCGTTGTAGAGTAATTGGGTGGACATTCGGCCGGGATAGCGGGCGGTCATTTGCCAGAGTTGGGTTTCGTAGTAGCGATCGCCAGTTCCGAGTACAATAAACTGAGCGTCGGTATAGGCCATGAAGCGATCGAGCATTTGAATGATCAAATCCAGCCCCTTCTGTTCTACTAGCCGCGTCACCATGCCGATTAACAGGGCATTTTTATTCACTTCCAAACCGACTTCTTCTTGCAGCGCAATTTTGTTAACTGGGCGCTTGTCAATAGTATCAACACTGAATTGTTGGTGGAGGTACTTGTCAGTTTCTGGGTTGTAAGATTCTGTATCAATTCCGTTCAAAATACCTGATACTTTGCCGCCGAGGAAAGATAGCAAACCTTCCAAAGTTTCCCCATAGGCTGGGGTTTTGATTTGTTCGGCGTAGGTGGGCGAAACTGTATTTACGCGATCGGCAAACTGTACAGCCGCAGCCATTGTATTGTGACCTTGCATATACCAAGGGCACCAAGTCATCTGATCCAAACGCCAGCGCCACGGCCCTTGATAAGCTAAATTGTGAATAGTAAAAACTGTGCTGATATCGGGGTCTTGCTTCATCCAAACAGGTATCATCCCCGTATGCCAGTCGTGACAGTGCATAATTTGTGGTTTCCAGTGATTCCAGGCAAATTCAGCGGCAGCATTGGCAAAGAAAGTGAACCGCCAATCTTCATCTACGCCGCCGTAAACCCGGCGTGGTAAGAAAGATGGATGTTGCAATAAGTATAAAGGTACATCGGTTCCCGGCAAAAGAGTTTCAAAGACGGAGAAGCTTTGGAACATGGCCGCCCCATTCCAAACAGGTTTTTTGGGAACGTCCATTTTGTCGGGGACGAAGCCGTAGTAGGGCATGAAGATGCGGACATCGTGACCCATGCGGCGCAGAAATTTAGGCAAAGCGCCGACGACATCGCCCATACCGCCCACTTTGGCTAGGGGTGCTGCTTCGGCGGATACAAATAAAATTCGCATTATTTTTTTGTGTTCCTTGGGATAGTTAGGCTAGATCAAGTTTAAATGGCGAGGGACACAATGTTAACGTGCCGTCCAAAAAACAAGTATAAATCTCTATTGTCGATGGTTAAGCAATTTTTTTAGTGCTCGGTTCAAGCATTTAGTAGAGGCTGTGAAGGAAATCTCAAATTTCTTGTCTCAAATCTCTAGTCTCAAATCGACCTTAGAGGTAGGAAGTATGGAGTTTCTGGTAGATAAGATATGTTTTGATAATTCCGATACAAATACTGGGAATTGCTAATGGCGGACGTACTGATTGCGATCGCACGTATTGTACCTGACTATGTATGAATGGCGCTGGGGGCGATGGTGTAAATTATTGTTACAAAACCTGCCAATATGCGTAAAAATAGAAGGCTTTTTCCTAAATACCTATAGAAGCTGAAGTTTGGGGAGGAAAAAGCTATGGGGTTTGTGTCAAATGATGCTGCGGGCGATCGGGCTGAGAAAGCGGGAGACAGTAATAGTAAATCTAAGTCCAGTCAGAAGGTGGAAACAGATATGCGATCGGGGCGAGAAAGTAGGGATAATCCGATTAATCTGGTTTTTGATAAAATCGAGGACATTCTGTCGGAAACTTGGGAAAAAACTGGGTTTGGAGAGGTGACTATTGAGAGTGAGAGGGAGAAGAAAAATTTGATTCGGGTAACTACTGTTAAGGGTTCGACTCATTATCGGTATTTTATTACTGATGAAGATGTTGAGGAGTGGAAGTCGAGAAGGTAAAGTGCGATCGGGCTATTACGCTAATCCGTCAGGTTAAACACGCTAACAGCTAGATTTTACGCGATATCTGTAGGGACGTGGCATTGCTGTTTCCTTACCGGGATCTGCTAAATAAATGGGGTTTTTCAACCGAGGGCGATCGCTAATAAAATTTTTGCATTGGGGTATTGATAAATAGAAGAGAATGATGTAAAATATCATTTTAGGGTTTTTCAACCCTAAAGTGCATCTAGGCTGTACGGCTGTGAGGGCTGACAGCATTAAAGTTTGAATCAACTGAATATAGGTGACATAAAACCTAGTCTGTGACGGATGTGAGTTTCGCGGGGCTGGGGAAATGGCAGCAGGCGATCCGTGCGATCGCATTTGTCACTTTTCCGGCTTGTTGTTTATTGGCAAATAATTAGTTTTTTGAGAGAAGTTAATAATCATGAGCAAATGGCAATCAATGACTGCTTTGACAGTAGGGGCGATCGCGATCGCCCTTAGCAGCGTATCTTTAAGCGCTAAACCCGCTCAAAGTCAACCGGCACCGGGACAGCGCGGTTTTTGGTGCGACAATTCAAGCGGTGTGCCGATTACGATGTATCAAAACGTACAGGGAAATCGAGAACCTTGGATTCGGTGGGTTTCTAATGATTTCTCCGGTGCTGGGTACGATCCTGCGACTCGTTGTCGCGAGGTGAGCAGTCGCCTGGAAACTTTCCGCAGTAACAAAGAGCTTAAGTTCATCACTGTAGGGCTAATGAACGGACAGCGAGTGGTTTGCACTGCCAGCCAAGTAAATGGCCGCTGCCAAGGATTGATATTTACACTGAAACCGAATCAAGATGCAGTGAAAACACTGAATAATCTCTTGGCTTGGCGGGAGGGACAAGCGGGTGCGCCTTCTCTGTCTGAAAGCAAAGACAGTATTCCGTTCATTGATGTCAGCGGCAGGTTGGGGGACGAGGGAAGTACGATCGCGCCCGTAGCTGCGCCAAAACCCGCATCAGGGCAACCGCGAGTAGCCCCCACCCAACCGAGCACTGGTGCCGGATCGCGGGAGCTTTAAGGTGATGAATTTGCGAAGACTGGGACTGACGGGAGTTTGTGCGGTTGTGCTGAGTATTTTTCCAGCTAGTTGCAGCGTTATTGCCCAACCAGTTAGCGCAAATTCTCCCGTTACTGATGCTCAAAATGCCGATGTTGAAAGGTTGGCAAAGCTAACGACGGTACGTATTTTAACGCCTGATGCTTCAGGTTCCGGGGCGATCGTCCAGCGGCAGGGTCAAGTTTACACGGTGCTGACAAATTGGCACGTTGTCGGTTTCAGCCAGCAGCATACCGCGATCGCCCCGGACGGTGAGCGTTATCGGCTGCTGGGTGCTCCGAGACAGTTGGGAAATGCGGATTTGGCGATCGTCCAATTTCGCAGTTCCAACACCTATCAAGTCGCCCAAATTAGCACTGATTTATTAAGAGTAGGAGAACCCGTATTTGCCGCCGGATTTCCGATGTATCGGGGCCGCAGTTTAACAACTACTTTCGAGCAAGGAATTCGGGCATTTAGATTTACCCAAGGTGCTGTATCGGTGCTGCCACCAAAATCCCTCGCTCAAGGATATCGTTTGGGATACACAAATGATATTGCTGTAGGGATGAGCGGCGGGCCAATTTTTAACGATCGGGGGCTTTTAATTGGGATTAATGGTCGGATGAAGAACGGCGATCCAGATTTTGGAATTTATGCCTTTGAGGATGGAACTGAGCCATCGGGAGCAATGTTGGAACTCATGGTTAATTCTAGTTGGGGAATTCCGATTAGTACCTATTTGCGTTATGCGCGAGTTTCTTTGTAGGGGCGGTGCCCCCGTGCGCGCCCTTAAATTAGGGGCAACCACGGGGGGATTGCCCCTACAAAATCCCCGAAATTTGGGGCAACCACGGAGGGATTGCCCTACAAAATTTAGAACTTGTACGCCATTATTTGACATTTTGTTTCAGATTATCAAGGGAGTTATTTATGAATTTCGGAGTTTCTCGTTTTAATTATGTTCCGGCGATCGTAGCAGGAACCGCAACAGTTGCAGCAATTATGATTAGCCAGCCTGTCATGGCAAAAACTGCTAAAGAAGTCGCTCAAATAGCAGTTCCCACTACAGTACAGATCAACAATATCCTGAGTCCAGGAGATAGTGGTTCTGGAGTAATTATTACTAAGAAAGGTAAAACATACACGGTGCTAACGGCAAATCATGTCGTGAAAAATCCTAATACTGAATTTATGATTCGGACTTCTAAGGGGAAAGAGCATAAGGTGACGGATGTCAAGGGTTTGCGGAATAATGAGAGCGGGCCGGATTTAGCAGTTGTGGTATTTGAAAGTGACGAAGAATATTCCGTTGCACCGATTAGCAATTCCGATGAAGCAACGATTGGATCGGGGGTTTATATTTCGGGATATCCTTTACCTGCGGGTGTGGGGAGTCAAGAACGAGAATATCAGTTTACCAATGGGCAAGTTACTAATGTCCGGTCAAGTAACGATCAAGGATATACGATGCGTTATGCTGCGGTGACGCGGCGGGGAATGAGTGGCGGGCCTGTTTTTGATGTTAGTGGTCGAGTGATTGGTATTCACGGACAGGGAGATACTGACGGTCTTATAGCAGTTCAAAATGAGAGTGGACAAAATACGGGAGAGGCGAAAACGGGGTTTAATTCAGCGATTCCGATTAATACTTTTGTGGGGATGATGTCGCAGGTGGGGATAGATAAATCTGCTTTTAAAATTGATAATAAACCGCCAGCTAATGTGGATGCGGAAGAGGTAAAGCCTGGGGAGGCTCAGGGTTGGTTTGGAGATTTTGGTAAAAATATTGTTAAAGATGTGATTCAACGGGGTATTCGGAGGATTTTGCCGTTTTAGGGCGTGAGGGCGATCGCTTTTATTGAGGTGGCAAAATGAGGGATGAAATTGATAATAAAACATGAATAAAATTCGTAGGGGTGGGTTCGCCGATGAATTTTGTCACCCACAGATAATCTTGATAAACCCGCCCCCACCCAACGAATAAACCCGAATAACATCCCCCACACCGTTAAATTCAATTAATTCTTTAATTTTTGCGTGGGGTGGGGGCGGGTTGACGAATTTGTCGATGGGTGTCAAATATCTTGGCGAACCCGCCCCTACAAGATTGATCGGAATGCGGATGTTTAGTTAATTGTTTACGTGAGGTAAATTATGCGTCGTATTCGTCTTTTTGCTCTGGGTATTGTCAGTTTTATTGCTGTTTTAATGAGTGCTTTGCTGGCTCCTGGTACGTTTGTCAATCGGGCTTTATCGGCTGCACTTTGTACGGTTTTTAGTTTTAATTCTACTATTTGCACGGTGAATTTAGTTAATTCGTCCGATCGGGTGGTGGCGGCGACTCCGCCTGCTGTGGAAAGGAATATTTCGGATTGGTTGGTGCAGCGAGCTCCGGGGGAATTTGATGATGCACCGAGTGTACCGCCTGGGAGTAATCCGCAAGCGCCGCCGTTTCCTCAAGATCCGGGGCCGAATCAGCCGGTGCGTCCTGATTTTGATAATCCGGGTTCGGGTTCTTCAGCAGATAGAGCCATTGAACCTGACGGGGTGACAATGACAGATGCTAGGGCTTTAAGCTCTGACACTTTTGAATTTACTCTCAGAAGCCCTGAAGATTGTATTCTTACAGCTACCTTTAAAACTGTTGATAGTGAGTCATTCTTTGAAACTGCAAGATATGTACCTTCAACTCCTGATGCTTGTGGATCTAAGACATACTCCTTTGATTTTCAAGAGCGGGGCCAGAAAATTGTTGCTACAAGTAGTTCTAATGAAATCGTGATCTTGGAAAAATTAAGCTCAAAAACAGGAAGATTAATTTATCAGGAAGAAGGGAAAAACATTCAAAAAGATTTTCCCCTTGACAGCAATTCATTCCAAAGCAAAACAAATAATGAGGTTTTACTCTCCAGTAATATAATTTTGTTGCCTCCATCACAAAAGGGTAACAAGACAAATATTGTAGCGGGTTGGACTGATAGATATACGCAATATGAAGATAAAATTGCATGTGGTACATTAAGAGGTTTATGCGATGTTGTTCCATTTATGCAAGCAGCCGCACTTATTGCAGTAGCCACAGGTATAGGTAGTTCTGTTTCACCCCTTATATTTTTGCTACATTATTTAGGATCTGTTGGCTGCTATATGGTATTCGGCGGTATTCCTCCTTTACCCTTAAATTCAGTTATTGGAAGAGGACTAAAACTAGGAAAGTTTGGACAAGACACACTCACAGCTCTTAATGTTACTAATCGCATAAGCGTTAGAACTCCTCTGGGTGCTGCTGGAATAGCTGGTGCTAAACTTCCAGGTTTTGATGGACCTTGGAAAAATCTATGCAAAAAACGTGAAAAACCTCAAGGACAGCAAACTGCACAGCAACCTCAACAACCTCCACAACAGCAGTTGAGAGCCTGTCGAGTAACAGGTGTTGAAAAGTACAATAATATGACAATGAATCGGGGAGGATGTGCTATCCAGGGACCAGTAATGACAGAAGACGGACCTGTAGATGGAAAAACTCAATGTGGTATTTGTAATACGTTTATTGGTGGATTAGCCCCACGCGCAGGATCTTGCCAGGAAGGGGTGGAAACCGATCCTAGAATTGCTTTCTTGGGTTTAAACAAGCCTATTCTTTGTCCACCTAACTGGGATAGTGGATATTGAGCGGTGGCTGTCAAATATCTTGATAAAACCGCCCCTACATGGATGGTAAAATGTGGGATACAATTGATGGTAAAATATTGAATAAAATCTGTAGGGGCGGGTTTGCCGATCAATTTTGCCACCCACCAATAATCTTGATAAACCCGCCCCCACCCAACTCATCCCACGCATTATCAAAATGATAGACTGATATTGTCCTACTGAAGATTAGACAGTTTAAATTCATCTGCTGGTGTAGCTGAGTGCAATTGTCCTTGTCTTTTCAAGTGCGATCGCTCTTTTTATCCCCTTTCAAAAAAGAGCGATCGCCTTTCTGGATGGGAAGGGCGATCGCTCTTTTGTGTGGAAGGCCGACCCCTTATAACCACCTATTAGTGAGATTGCTTAGGCGCAATTTCAAATCCTAGTTCAGATACATAAAAACAAACATCAAACTCTGCCAAAAAATTTAACCTTCCTAAAATGATGGGCATATTTCTTTGTCTAGTCCAAGCAAAAGCCAAGTTAACTGGTGCAAACCTGCTGACTGTCCCTGACAACAACAAAGCCCTAGCCTCGATATTTGCCAGATTTCCAGATAAAGAAATAACAAAGGTTTGTTCGTCCCAAACAGCCCCTAATTGTAAACCAATTTCATAAGGCAAAACATTCATGCTTGCCCCAGTATCCAGCAACCCCATCATTTCAATTGACTGGTTTCGATAGCTTAATATTATCGGTAAATAAGGCGCATAAGATACCTCGCCAAAGCGATCGAATTTAGAGGCAAAAGAGTATTTTTCACCATTAAGCATTTTGCAGTTGCTTTTGTTCCTCTAAAAACTGTGCCAATTGACGTGCTCCTTCATCGGAATTATGCAACATCTCAAAATAATTATCTTTAGACTCTAAGTTAGCCAAATCTTCTTCTTTTGCTAACTCAGAAACCAAAAATTCTATTACTCTTAATTTATCCACACGGGATAAATGACCAAGCAGAGGAAATAATTGTGCAATTGGCATAATTAAAATTTCCATTTATATTCATCTTATTCAGATTACCACCTGTTTTACGCTTTTGTCAAGCTCATCGCTTTTTTGGGGAAGTGCGATCGCCTTTCTGGAAAGAAGGGCGATCGCCCTTCTTTCCTCGTCGTTAATTTGCGGTAAAAAAAGAGCGATCGCCTTTCTGGATGCGAAGTGCGATCGCCTTTATTTATCTGGTCTTAAACACTGGCATAATGTTTAGCGATTAACTCTCTAACTAACGGTAATAACTCCAAAGGAATTTGGACAAACGCTTGATCTTTATTGTCAAACGCTGCTTCATCTTCTGCTACTGCTTCATCTTCTGACTGTCGATCGTAATGTTCGATCGTTTGGCGCACTCGTTTTTCATCCCAACTCAAGGGAAATTGATTTTGTGTTGCCATATTTACCTACCACGTTGTCGGCGTTTATAAGCACTCAAAGGTTTACCTGTTAACTCATACGCTGTTATAACAAAAGCGCTATATGACTCAGGTTCAGGAACGTAAACTATCTTAAGATAACGACCATCTATAGTTTGACCAATAGCTACCCGCGTACCTTCGCGCCCCAAACGATCCTCACCTGGCTTTCTCAGTATATCCTCAACTTCTACCTCATTAACTCCATGCTCATAGATATGAGGTAAATCAGTTTCAGGATCGATATAAAAGCGCAAATTCATACATTAATTATTTTTATTAAACAGATGAACCCCAATCAAATATAGCATAAAAATTGGCAATGTGATGTATAAGGAGCTATGAAAATGAAATTTCCCTTGTTTAAAAGAGTAGCATTACGAACCGATGTACCCAAGTACAAACTCTGTCGAGGAGATATTGCCACTATTGTTGAGCATCATCCCCACCCCGATGAGGATGGCTACAGTCTTGAAGTTTTTAATGCTTTAGGTGAAACTATAGCTGTAATTACTTTAGCTGAGTCGGAAATTGAACCGTTAATGTCTAATGAAGTTTTGCGTGTCAGAACTTTGACCGAGGCCGCATAATAAATATCCAATACTCATCGCTAGAAGGACGGCTTTTTTGTGTGTAAGGGCGATCGCTGTGAATGTATGGGAGGGAGGGCGATCGCTTTTTTGGGAGAAGGGCGATCGCTATGTATGATTAAAGTATTAGAGCTTTTAGTTGAAGAATATCAGGGAGACGGTACATCTCTCCCAAAACCTAAGACGATCGCAAAAAACCTACTATTTGCTTGAACCGTCGTTTGAGCCGATCGCCCTTTTCACATCTTTTCACAAAAAGTGCGATCGCCCGAATCACAGATTACCGACAACTAGCGACTATTCCTCATCAGGTTCACCCTCAAAAGTTTCTTCAAATCCAGCCAAGAAGTCATCCAATGCAACGGAGGCGATCGCCAAATTAATAGTATCAGCATCTTCCAACCCCCACGTATTCACCCCAACCACTTGACCGGCCATATTAATCAAGGGCCCGCCCGAATTTGCCGGATTAATCGCCGCATCCGTTTGCAACACCTTCACCTCGGCAATCTCATCCTCATCATCCTCGCCCACCTCATACTCTTCCGGTTCGCGAATTGCACTAATAATACCTTGAGTTACAGTTGCAGCAAACTGTCCCATAGGATTGCCCACAGCAATTACCCGATCGCCCACTTTGACATCAAAAGACAATTCTAGGGGAGGATATTCTTCGGGAGACTCCACTTGTTCCCCTGTTGCCGGATCGATGATAAAACCAGTAATCAACAGCAATGCTAAATCCTCTTCCGCATTACCTGTAAATACCACCTCTGCCATTCTCAACTTTCCGTCGTAAGTTTCCACTAAAACCTGTTCGACTTCATCTTCCTCGTAGAAGTAATCTTCATCGGCAATATCTTCGATAACGTGATAGTTAGTGACAATTACGTCAGGAGATACAAAAAAGCCGCTCCCGGAAGAAATTTCTTCTCCTGTATCCCAATCCATCACGTAAACTGAAACTACGGAAGGCAAGACTTGCTCGACGACATCGGAAAAGTTTCCTGTCTGAGTTTTAAACTCTTTCAATTGCTGCTGCAAAGCTTTCCGATCTGCCTGCATTTTGCGATAAAGTTGCTGAACTTTTGCCAATTCTAGCTTTAATTGAGTTTCCTGAGCGCTCATATTTTGCATTTCCCTGAAATAGGTTGTTGATTTATTGTCGATGTTTGATTGGAGATTTTGGATTGTATATTGACAATGATAGGGCTGATGCAAAGAAACCCAGTTGCTACGAAAAATCCTGGGCTTTACAGCAAGGTATCTATCCATAAACCGGGCTTCTCAACATCCTGCGGAGCATCCTAAATTAGTCAGATATTTGTGAATTTGGCAATTTTATTTAAAATCACCATCTAAAATCTACAATCAGACTGCTATTGTACCTGTCAAAACAAAAGCGAACCGCCAGTTATTTTTATTTTACCAAATGCGATAAATCGCGTCTCAAAGCCGTGAAAAACAGATGTCGATCGCATTTATGAACCGCGTTGAACTTCGACAAAGATTTCCTCTAAAATAACACTCGCTCCCTGGGCGCGCAGGCGGTGAGCGAGGTCTATTCCCAGCATTTCAGCAGTCTCGGCTGCGCCGGAAACAGTATCTTTGACGAATCGCTGGCCGTCGAGACTGGATACCATTCCAGTTAATGTTAATTGACCGTTTTCTATATTGGTATTGACGCCAATGGGTACTTGACAGCCGCCTTCTAATTCCCGCAGAAATGCGCGTTCAGCATGACATCTTTGGGCGGTTTCGGAGTGTTCGAGAGCTTTAATAACTTCCAGGATTTCTGGATCTCCGGCGCGGCATTCGATGCCCAAAGCACCTTGTCCGACGGCGTGGAGGGAGATTTCAGGATCGATAACTTGGTGGATGCGATCGCCCATTCCCAATCTTTCGAGTCCGGCAACTGCTAAAATAATCGCGTCGTAACCGCCATCATCTAATTTAGCGAGTCGAGTATTGAGATTGCCGCGAATATCTTTGAATACAAAATGAGGGAAATGGTGCCGCAGTTGAGCCAGCCTACGGAGGGAAGAAGTGCCGATTACTGCACCTTCGGGGAGGGTGTCAAGTTGCTTGTCTTTGTGCTTGGAGTGAACTACCAGGGCGTCAGCGGGATTTTCCCGTTCGGTGACACATCCTAATATTAAACCTTCGGGTAAGTTGGTCGGTAAATCTTTGAGGGAATGCACGGCAAAGTCCGTTTCACGGTTCAGCATTCCCGTTTCTAATTCTTTGGTGAAAAGTCCTTTGTCGCCGATTTTAGCGAGGGCGACATCAAGAATTATGTCCCCTTGGGTGGACATGGTGTGGACTTCAAAAGTGTGTTGCGGGAAGCGTTTCTGTAATTCTGCTTGCACCCAGTGGGTTTGAACGAGGGCGAGTTGGCTTTTGCGGGAACCGATGCGGACGGTTCGGGAAGGGGCAGATGTGGTTGGGGACATAAGATCGATCGCAGGATAGCTTGAAATGAGCCAGTATATTCACCTGATCTAGCGTACCGCAGGTGGGGACTTTAATTGCTGGTTGGGACAATTCGGGCGATAAAATAGTAATACCAGATATTGATCGGCAGCAGCGAGCTTTAAGGGTGTTTCCAATTTTGCGTTGGCTTGGGTGGCTTGAGTCGATCGGCATTTCGAGCCAAAGGCAGCCGAGGATGTATGATTTTCCTAGAGTTAATGCGGATGAACGCGGTAGAAGCCGGCGGCAGAGTTAGCTCAAAGGTGGCGGGATTTGGAGAGAGAAATATAGACAGGAGGGGAAAAGGGCGATGTAATTGCGATCGAACTTCTGAACCGGGCTAATAGAGTACCATCAAAAGTTAATTTATCAAATTACTAAAGTCATAAAACCATGAAAAATGCTCTTGATGTAGCCCGTTACTTTTTATGTCGTGTCGATCGCGAAACAAATGTAGGTTATTAAGGTACGTTGTTGCGCTTTAGCGCTCTTCTCTTGTCTATAAGACAATACGGTTTACTTAAGACGGGTAAAACCCTATGAAAAATAGATACTGCGTTGGCGAAGCCTGCCCGTTGGCGAAGCCGCCCTGAAAGGGCTAGGGCTTATGCTTCGTTCCTCTCTTCCGACCATCTTAAGTAAACCGTATTGGTCTATAAGAAAGAGCGCTAAAGCGCAACAACGTACCTAATACAAAATCGAAAATAGTATTAACGTTGTCCTGCTTGAAGTGCAGAATTTACCATCGCAACAACATCTGACTGCCGTCCGTTTTTGAGACTTACTCGATACAACACCCCCAGCCTTTGCCACTCAACAGAAGCAATGCAGTAATTACCGCAACTATTGAAATAAGTTCCCTTCATTCCGCCTGCTAATTCAATACTTCTGTAAGTATCTCTCGGCAATTGCGAAGGAGGCGAAATCGGTTCATCTCTTTTCGCTTCAATTGTGCCGAAAGTACAGGCTCCCCCGCGACATCCTTTGCCGAAATACATTCCAACAATGTAGCCGTGGGAGCCAGCTTTGATATCAAAATCAAGTTGCTGAGTATCCGATAGAGGAAGCATACTCGGCAGAAAAACTGGTACTCGTGTTTTGCCTTTGATTTGCCCAAAAATGTTACTTACAGGAAAACGAGTTTTAGCTTGATTTGTACCTGACTTATTGGGGATTGGGGGAAACTTTTGGACATAATCTCTCCACTGTAAAACTCTATTTTTAGCAACGTTCAGAGTGGGAATTGAATATTTTACAACTGCAAGAGAAGGGCGGCCGTCTTTTTGATCGAAGTTGCGGCGAATGACTGTATTTTCGAGTTTGCCTAATCCGTAAGTTATGGCGGTGGAACGGGCTTTCTCGCAGCTAATTTTGAAGATTCCCATGTCAATGTTGCCATTTTCGGCTTGGTAAGACCAATTGTAACCTTCAGAAGTGCGATCGCGATCGCACAAAAAACGCGAAATCTCGAACATCTTGGCAAGATGAACGTCGTAGGGGCGCAGCTTGCGGCTGCTGGTAGATTGTGCAGTATTGCGATCGGGCACAATAAATTGGATGGATTGCCAGCCATCTTTGGAAGTATAATTAAACCAGCGAATTTCTGTCACAGACACTTCTGGACGTGCTAACGCGGAGTTGGGCGTCAAAAGTGCGATCGGCAAAGCAGTCACCACACCAGCAAAAATCGCCCAAAATAGTCCTTTTCCCCTCATCCTGATTTCCCTGTAGACATCACAACCATTCTCTCTTGCTTCCCCAGCTTAACTGGTTTCAAGGCTCCCAAAATATATAATATTCTCTGTCATTGCGAGGAACGAAGCAATCGCCAGGACTAAAATTGCTTCGTTTCTCTACAAAATCGCAAATTATCTTAGCGTTTACCAGCTTGAATAGCAGAATTTGCAATCTTAATTAAATCTGCTTCACCTCCATTTCTAATGGCTAGAGTATACATAAAACCCTGAGTTTTCCACTCAAGATTAGCCGTACAGTAAGCCCCGCAACCGTCGTGAAAATTTCCTTTCACTCCGCCCGCAAGTTGAACAGTTTTTAATGTCTTAGTTACCCCTTCCATTTTAGTAGAAAACTCACCACCTTTTTGACCTCTAATTTCCCCAAAAGTGCAAGCGCCCGTACCTTTGCAATCTGCTGTAAACTCCATAGAAACAATATAGCTGTCGGGTTTACTTTGGGTTCGATAGTAAAGTTTCTGCGAAACAGGAACCAAGCTGGGGATAAAAATAGGTACTTGCGTTTTGCCTTTTAACTTTGGCAAAATTTCACTTACAGGCACGGCAGCATCAGCTTTAGCAACAGGCTTTGTTTCCGCCAGCATCTGCGGCAACTTGCCCGCACCGAAAACTTGCGATACAGGTACTAAAGCAGTCAATACGCACGCAGAAGTCGCCAAAAGTAATAATTTATTGTTCACTATTTTCGTCCTCAATGTCGAAACAGTCCAGTTTGGCACCCAAGCGTGTTCACTTAATTTACAACACAACTCCCAAATACAAAAGCCACAACAGGCATTCAGGAAAAAAGCAAGTTTAAATTTTCTTTACAAATGCACGGAAATATGCAATTTCCGATAAAATAGAGAAGGCGAGTAATTTAGGAGTCAAACGTGGAACTGCAAGAGTATTTACGCCAGCACGGATTAGAAACTTTGTGCGAAACTTATCATATCAAAGTTACCCGCCACCGCCAATATCCTCATCTAGTCTGCCTGAAATACTCGCAGATAGAATCCCCGCTGGGCGAAAAAATAGTCCAGCAGTGTCGAGGTATTATTTTAGATTCATCTCAAAACTGGGAAATAGTTTCTTATCCCTACGACAAATTTTTTAATTACGGGGAAGGCCACGCCACAGCGATTGATTGGAGTCACGCCAAAGTTTATGAAAAGTTAGACGGTTCTCTGACTGTACTGTATTTTTATCAGGGAGAATGGAGAGTGCAATCTAGCGGCACTCCCGATGCAGCGGGTGAAGTTAATGGTTTTGGATTTAGCTTTGCCGAACTGTTTTGGAAAGTCTGGAAAGAATTGGGCTATGAATTACCGGAAGCAACCGATGAGTGTTTTATCTTTGAGTTGATGACACCTTATAATAGAATAGTTGTTCAGCAAAAAAACAATGATATCGTGCTGCACGGGGTTCGCAATACTGAAACCTTGCGAGAAACAGATCCCCTTTTCTGGGCAAACAGATATGTCTGGAAAGTAGTCAATTCGTATCCTTTAACTAGCTGGAAAGAAGTTATCGAAGCAGCTCAACATTTAGATCCAATGGATTTAGAAGGGTATATTATCTGCGATGCTAACTTCAACCGAGTTAAGGTTAAGTCTCCGCAATATGTGGCGATTTCCCACCTTCGCGAAGGGTTTTCGACGCGGCGGATGATCGAAATTGTTTTGACTAATGAAGGAGAAGAGTTTTTAGCTTATTTTCCCGAGTGGATTGACTTGTATCAAAAAGTTAAGAGTAAATATGAATTGTTAGTTCAAGAAATCGAGGAGGTTTACCGACAGCACGAATCTATCGAAGTGCAGAAAGATTTTGCCTTCGCTGTCAAACATTTGCCGTATTCTGGGATTTTGTTTTCTTTGCGGGCTCGCAGGGTTGCGGGAGTGAAAGAAGCTCTCCGCGATGTTACGATTCATAAGATAGAGGAGTTATTGGGTTTAGATTATATCAATTTAGGTTTGTGAGGTTCGCAGAGAATCGGCGGTTGAAACCGCTACTACACAAACAAAGTCCGCCTCCGCGGACTAAAGAATTAAGTTGCAAATTACCAATTATCCATTACCCATTACTATGAAAAGAGTTATTGTACTTGTCGGCTTACCTGCTTCTGGAAAATCTCTATTTGCGAGAGAATTGCTGCTGTCTGAACCTGCAAGATGGGTGCGTAGCAATAAAGATTTACTTCGAGAAATGGCTCACGCTTCTCATTGGTCTCCGGCGAATGAAAAGTTTATTGTGCAGTTGAGAGATACGATTATTCTGATGGCTTTGGAAAGTGGCAAGCACGTGATTGTGGACGATACTAATTTCGGGCCGCATATCGAACATATCAAAGAGTTGGTTAAGGGTAAAGCCATCGTTGAAGTTAATGATTCTTTCCTGCAAGTTCCGGTGGAGGAGTGTATTAAACGGGATTTGAAAAGACTTAATTCGGTGGGTAAAGATGTGATAATGAAGATGTACAATAAGTACGTGCGGGTTCCGGTTGCGCCGCCGGAATATAACCCGGATTTGCCGGATGCAATTCTTGTAGATATGGACGGTACATTAGCGCTTCTCAATGGTAGAAATCCTTTTGATGCTTCAAAGTGCGATCGCGATTTACCGAATCAGCCTGTCCTAGATACCATCCGCAAGTGGCAGTCTAGCGTTAATATTATCGTAGTATCGGGCAGAACCGATGACTGTCAACCTCAGACTGAACAATGGTTGCGGCAATACGAGGTGAATTATGCAGGTCTCTATATGCGGAAAACTGGGGATATGAGGAAGGATGCGATTATGAAGGAGGAAATCTATCGGCAGCAGATTGCAGGGCAATATAATGTTAAGTTTGTATTGGACGATCGCCAGCAGGTGGTTGATATGTGGCGATCGTTGGGATTGACTGTATTTCAAGTAGATGAAGGGGATTTTTAACGAAGGATGGATTCGGGCGATAAATCGCCCTGGCCGTGATGCTACAATCGAAGTAAGATTGAATCCAAATTTTACCTGTCAACTGTCAACTGTCAACTGTCAATATGATAGCTATTCCCCAACAACCCCCAAGGATGACCTTCGAGGAATATCTCGAATGGGAAGCGCAACAAGACATTCGCTACGAATATGTCAACGGCGAAGTCTTTGCGATGACTGGCGGTACAATTCCCCATAACGATCTTGCACTTAATTTTTACACGGCTGTGCGCCCTCATCTGCGTTCTAGAGGTTGTCGCGCGAACGTGTCAGATGTTAAATTGCAAGTCAGTCCTCGCAGCCGTTACTATTACCCGGATGTGATAGTTAGTTGCGATCCTGAAGATATGAATGCGCGCAAGTTTATTCAACATCCGAAACTAATTGTGGAAGTTCTCTCGCCCGGTACAAGTGGTAAGGATCGGGATGAAAAATTCACGGCTTACCTGAAAATTCCGACTTTACAAGAGTATATCTTGATTGATTCTGAAAAAATCTCCGTTGAACGTTACTGTCGGGGTGAGGGTAAAATGTGGCTTTACTATTCTTATAGTGCTGGAGAGATTGTAACTTTGTCAAGCATTGAATTTGAATTGGCGATCGAACTTTTGTATGAAGGTGTTACTTTTGAAATAGAAACGGAAACAGAAACTGAAAAATAGGCTATTTCACATTTAAATTGCATATTCGGGACGGGCTAGAAGCCCATCCCACAAGAAACATCAACATACATAATTTGTTTCACCTTTAACTTTTATGTTTCGGACGGGCTAGAAGCCCATCCCACAAGATTAGATACAATTTGTGCGTAAATTATAATGGCATTTTTTACCGCGTCCAAGCCAGCCATTTATTGAACAAATTTTTTACAAACGGAGTCAAGCGAGTACGATTGTAAGCATCTCCTGCTTTCCGAATTGCTTCGGCTTGCGTCGGATACGGATGAATGACACTAGCAATCTTTCCTAAACCAATATTGTTTACCATTGCTAAAGTAATCTCGCTAATCATATCTCCCGCGTGTCGCGCCACAATAGTTGCACCTAATATTTTATCGCTGCCTTTCTTGACGTGAATTTTCACAAAACCTTCATCTTCACCATCTATAATTGCTCTATCGACTGTATCGAAAGGAATCAAAAACGTATCGACATCAATCCCCGCGGCTTGCAATTCTCGATCGCCCATTCCGACGCGCGCCACCTCTGGGCTAGTATAAGTACACCAAGGTATCGTCAAAGTGCTGAGCTTTTTGCGCCCGAAAAACAGGGTGTTTTGGATGACCATTCTGGCGGCAAAATCCGCAGCGTGAGTAAATTTATGTTTCATGCAAATGTCGCCGGCGGCATAAATTCGGGGATTAGTTGTTTGCAAATTGTCGTTGACAAAGACGCCTTTTTCTGTATCGTACTCCACGCCGACAGTTTCTAGGTTCAATCCTTCCACGTTTGGCGATCGCCCTACGCTGACAATAATCTCATCTACCGTTACCGATGCTTCCTTACCTTGAGATTGATAATAAACTATTTTGCCTGCATTTGTTTGTTCAACACGGTCTATTTTTGAATCTAAAATTAATTGAATATCTTCCCTGACAAAAGCTTCCTGCACAATGGTAGCAGCATCGACATCTTCCTTGTCCAAAATCTGAGCATTTTTGTGCAGCAACACGACTTTGCAACCCAGGCGCCGAAAAGCTTGGGCTAATTCGCAGCCGATCGGCCCACCGCCAATTACCGCCAAACGCTGAGGTTTTTCTGTGAGGTTAAATACAGTTTCATTTGTCAAATATCCAGCTTCCTTCAAACCGGGAATTTGCGGTTCTAGCGCCCTTGCGCCTGTGGTAATTACTGCTTTTTTGAATTTAAGAGTTTGACCTGCAACTTCTATGGTAGAATTGCTAGTAAAACTACCGGAACCTAAGAAAACATCGACTCCTAATTTGTGCTGGTAGCGATCGACTGAATCGACATCGCTGATTCCCGCCCTAATCCGGCGCAGCCGTTCCATCACAGCAGCAAAATCCACTTCTGCACTGTTAGGAACATTAACACCAAATTTACTCGCATTCCAGATATCGCCGACAGCGCGGGCCGATCGAATTAAAGCCTTTGACGGGACACAACCGACATTCAAACAGTCGCCACCCATCAAATGTTTTTCAATCAAAGCAACTTTCGCACCCAAACCTGCGGCGCCCGCAGCCACAATTAATCCGGCGGGCCCGGCGCCAATTACTACTAAGTTGTAGCTGCTAGCGGGCTGCGGGTTTACCCAATCCGGCGGATGCAAGTAGGAGACTAATTTTTGGTTGTATTCGTCCATCGGGGGGACTGTTACGCGATCGACTTTTGACTGCGACATGAGCAAATCTTCCTAATTAAATAGTTTCATCTAAAGCTTTGCGAGCAATCCTAGTTATATAGACGGTGACGGCGACAGCAGCCGTAAAACTGATGGTATTAATCAACCATTTTACAAGTTCGGCTTGAGGATTTGCAGGCTGATTTACCGTACATATAGCAGCAATATTTCCTACCAAAGAACCTGAGTAAACGTACATCACGGTTCCCGGAATCATGCCGGAGGAACCTAATACATAATCTTTCAAAGAAACCTGAGTAATCCCCAAAGCGTAATTCAATAAATTGAACGGAAATAAAGGACAAAGACGAGTTAAAAAGACTATTTTTAATCCTTCTTTAGCAACGGCGCGATCGAGGGCTTGAAACTTTGGGTGAGCTTCCATATATTTTACCACGCGATCGCGCGACAGGTATCGCCCGATCAGAAAAGCAAAGGTCGCCCCTAGGGTGGCGGCGATTAACACGTATATCGAGCCCCACCACAGCCCAAACAGCACGCCGCCTCCCAAGGTCAGCACGGAACCAGGTATAAATAGTATCGTAGCGAAGTTGTAGGTAGCGATAAAGGCGATCGGGCCCCAGACGCCTAAATGCTCGATTTGGATTAAAACAGCTCTTAACAGTCCTTGAACGTAGGCGGATCTAGTTGCTACAATTAACAGAGGGACTGCAAGGGCGATCGACAAAAACAACAATCTGCTTTTAAAAGTATAGCTGCTAGAAATCTGACTTGCTTCTGGCTCCATAATTGACCGATAAATAAATAGATACCAGCATTATATAGCAGTTGTTAACTTACCAGAAAGAATTGGTTGAAAGCCTCTCCCCTTGAGGGAGAAATTAAAATCAGAATATTCATTACTCCAATCCTCTTCCTTCTAGGTAGAGGTAGCTCTCAAACTGTCAACTGTCAACTGTCAACTGTCAACTGTTGAACATATCAACCATGACCACAAAAACACAACTCCCAATTCCAGAATATTTCGATGCCCATAAAATCAGTCAAATCTGGCGAGTTCCCTATCAAGAAAGAGCGAATGAAGCTAATAATTGGGCTTTAAAACATAGTATTCAGCCAGCAGCTAGCGACGAAAAGCGAATTTGTTTGCTAATAATTGATGCCCAAAATACATTTTGCGTACCGGAATTTGAACTATTTGTCGGCGGGCGTTCCGGTAGCGGTGCTGTTGATGACAACCTGCGCCTATGCGAATTCATCTACCGCAACTTAAACGCAATTACCACGATTGCGCCGACAATGGATACGCACACCGCCATGCAAATTTTTCATCCCATATTTTGGATCGATGATGCAGGCGAAAACCCCATTCCCGCCGCCACATTAATTACTCTGGAAGATGTGCAGCAAGGAATTTGGAAAGTCAACCCAGCCGTCGCCGATAGCATCGCGGGTGGGAATTATGCGGAACTACAAAAACACTGCCTTCACTACGTACAGAAACTCAGCGACAATGGCAAATTTCCCTTGACAATTTGGCCGTATCACTCGATGCTGGGTGGGATTGGACACGCCCTGGTTTCTGCGGTGGAAGAAGCGATATTTTTTCACAGTATGGCGCGCCACAGTCAAGCACTTTTTGAGATTAAAGGTGGGAATCCCTTAACTGAAAACTATTCGGTTTTGCAGCCGGAAGTCTTAGATGGGGCCGACGGAAATCCGATTGCTCATAAAAATGCTGGGTTTATTGATAAGTTGTTAGAGTTTGATGCGGTAATTATTGCGGGACAAGCGAAGAGTCATTGTGTTGCTTGGACGATTGATGATTTGTTGACTGACATTGTGGCGCGGGATTCTATGTTGGCTAGGAAGGTTTATTTGTTGGAAGATTGTACTTCGCCGGTGGTTGTTCCTGGTGTTGTTGATTTTACTGAACAAGCAGATGCGGCTTTTTTAAGATTCGCGCAGGCGGGGATGAATGTGGTTAAATCTACTCAGTCAATTGATAGTTGGGCTGGTATTTGTTTGTGAGATATTTGATGAATGCTATGATACAATACGCTTAACTGAAAACCGATTCCCCTAACCCCCCCCTTAAAAAACAGGGTGGTTTTATTGTCGTTAGACAAATTAGGTACGTAGTTGCGCTTCAGCGCTCTTTATAATATTAGGAAAGAGCGCTAAAAGCCCGGGTTTTTCGTGAGGATTTCAGTCCTCAAAAACTTAAGAGGACTGAAGTCCTCACTACAAACTTGAGCGCGGTATTTTTTATAACTATTTTCCATCCAATCTCGGCACTCCTTCCAAGAAAGGGCCGCTCAACATTAACTCAGTCATTCTATCTAATTTGCCGCTGACTTTCATTTTTTTGTCTGTTTGAAATCGCTCGATGTCTGCTGGCAAATTACCAGAATTATATCCTAACTTAGTCAAATAATCAACAGCCTGTTTGTCACTTAACAACATATCCGTAGCACGAAAAATCGGCACGTACTCCTCCCGCCAAATCATGGCAAAAGTCGCCCTGTCTAAATAGAAAATCCTGCCCCGCGCCGGATCTCCAATCGCTGCTACACTGTCATTCATTCCCAGCAAAGCCACGGCGTGCGGTAACTTCCGAGGGCCGTCAAACAGCCAAACCGCCAGCACGCCAGGGCGATTAATTTGCTGCATTTGCTCCCAAGTCGGCCTCAATTCTATTGCGTTCAAACCCAACGCTCTTGCTGCTACGATTAACTGCGGCATCGAAGTTCCCAAGCGACTGGTTCCTGCTAAACGCGCTACACTCGATTCCGTCGCCTCGATTCCCCAACGCCTCAACACGGTTGCTAGCGCCGCAGGCGCACAACTGCTGCTAGATGTTTGCCGAAATACACCGTTTGGCTGCAAATTATCGATTAAATCAGCGTAAATTGGCTCCAAAAAATAGGATTCAGCGCTTGTAAATCCTCCCAATCCCAACAAGCCAATTAAAATTACTGCGATTACTTGCGATCGCGCCGTCAGCCAACTTACAGTAAACCCAATACCGCAGACTCCCATCAGCATCACCCGCAGCAGAGTCCAAGTTACTCGCATCCCATGGAATCGCCACTCGATCGGCAAAACAGGCATTTGAGGCAGATTTAACGCCAGCAGCAGCAAGCCAAAGTAAAAACCCAAAAACAGCAGGGCGATCGAGTTTCGGCCCTTAAACAGATCGTTAGCCGTCACTCCCGATCGCACTAACGCCTTTCCTGCGCGCATTCCCCAGACAAACAGCGCCGAACCCAGCAGCAGCGTTACCACTATTTCCATGAGATCACAATTTTGTTCCTTAGCCTAGGTTGTAACACGCGCGCACTCGCGATCGCCCGTGGAGGAATCGCAGAATCGGAAAATCTCACAGCAGAAAACTGCCAAATAAACAAGACAAGGAAGACATATACCAGTGGATAGTTGACAGTTACAGAGTACGGAAATCAAACTGTTTATGCTAAATTGTTCAGGAATCTATACAACCTAAAACTTGCCATCTGTCAAGAAGTTGAGTAGCTTTTTTTACCTGTTCGGAAAACTCCCAAAAAAGATTTAGCACCGAAAAGAATTTCCCAAACCAATTGGCAAAGACAGACACATCTGCTGTAAGATAGATTGAAGTCAAAACGCCTTCAAACAATTAATCAACCCTATTGTCGCTCAATATATTCACGCTCCAACGAGCGAGGAGTTGTATTGAGCGCGCTGATTCAATATCGATAAAAGAAAGCTCGCCAAACAACAAAAATCCAGGAAAAATTATGCCAGCAAAAGCCGCCAACGATGTAGACGTAGCAGAGCAATATTGGCACTACTTAGAAAGATCCAAAGTTGCAACTCAATTAGAAACCAATCTGGAAAACGGTATCGATCCAGCAGAAGCAGCCAGTCGCCAACAAAAATTCGGGCCAAACGAACTAACAGTTAAAGCAGGGAAACCAGCCTGGTTAAAATTTATACTGCAATTTAACCAACCCCTCCTGATAATCTTACTGAGTGCCGGTTTAATCAAAGCACTGATTGGAGAATGGCTGAATGCCAGCGTAATTTGGGGCGTAACAACTACCAACGCTATTATCAGTTTCATCCAAGAAGCTGGGGCTGAGAAAAAAATCGATGCCCTAGCTAAAGCTGTTACCACAGAAGCCACAGTCATTCGAGGTGGCAAGAAATTAAGAGTTCCCTCAAAAGAACTTGTTGTGGGCGACTTAGTAACCCTGACTTCCGGTGACAAAGTACCCGCCGATTTGCGCTTAGTGAAAGTCCGCGACTTGCAAATAGATGAATCTGGACTTACAGGCGAATCCGTTGCTGTTGAAAAACAACTCGGACAGGCGGGAAACTTGGTTTTGCCAGAAGAAACGCCGCTCGCAGAACGCGATAACATGGCCTATGCTGGCAGTTTCGTTACCTTCGGCCAAGGTAGCGGTATCGTAATTGCGATCGCCAATAAAACCGAAACCGGCAAAATCTCCCAATTGCTCGATCGCCACATCGACCTCACCACGCCCCTCACCCGCAAATTTAATCAATTCAGTCAAAACTGGCTGCTATTTGTCCTCGCAATGGCAACCTTGACCTTTGCAGTGCGTTTAGGGCGACCAGTCCCAGCCGGAGTTTCAGCCTTTAAAGAAGCAGTCGAACCAGCAGTCGCCCTCATCGTCGGCGCCATCCCCGAAGGCCTCCCCGCCGTCATTACCGTCACCCTCGCCGTCGGTGTTTCCCGGATGGCCGCCAAACACGCGATCGTCCGCAAACTCCCCGCAGTAGAAACCCTCGGCGGCGCCACAGTCATTTGTTCTGACAAAACCGGAACTTTGACAGAAAATCAGATGACAGTGCAAGAAATCTATTCTGGTGGCAAATCCTACTCCGTTACAGGTACAGGTTACAGTCCAGAAGGCGACATTGAACTCAACCAACTACCAATTAGTGTCAATCAATCTCCAGCTTTGCAAGAATGTTTGCAAGCCGGAATGATCTGCAACGACTCTCATTTAGAATTCAAAGATAATGATTGGATTGTCGTCGGCGATCCGACAGAAGGAGCTTTAATTGCAGCAGGTAAAAAAGCAGAACTCAGCCAGCAAGTCTTGGAAAAATCCATGCCGCGCCTCGATTCAATTCCCTTTGAATCTCAGTTTCAATACATGGCGACACTGCATCGAACTCCGACAAGCGACAAAATTTTGTATGTCAAAGGTTCCGTCGAATCAATTCTCACCCGCTGCGCTGAGAGTCTCGACACTGAAGGAAATTCGACAGAAGTCGATCGCCAGCAAATCCACCACCAAGTCGATGCAATGGCCGATCAAGGCTTGCGCGTCCTAGCTTTTGCTAAAAAAATCGTTCCCCACGAACAGGGATCCGTTGCTCACTCAGACGTAGAATCAGGGCTAGTTTTCCTCGGACTCCAAGGCATGATCGACCCGCCGCGGGCCTCTGCGATCGCCGCCGTCCAAGCCTGCCAAACCGCCGGCATCCAAGTTAAAATGATTACCGGCGATCACATCGCTACCGCCAGGGCGATCGCCCGCCGCATGGGATTCCGCAAAACCAAACACAATAGAGAACTTGTAGCCTACACCGGCGCCCAACTCGCCGCCATGGACAAAAATGCCCTCGCCGAAGCCGTAGAAGCCGGCTCAGTTTTTGCGCGCGTCGCCCCAGAACAAAAACTGCGCCTCGTAGAAGCTTTGCAGCAAAAAGGCGAAATTGTGGCGATGACAGGAGACGGCGTTAACGACGCCCCCGCCCTCAAACAAGCCGATATCGGCATCGCAATGGGTAGCGGTACGGAGGTTTCTAAGGAAGCCGCCGACATGATTTTGACCGATGATAACTTTGCGTCGATCGAATCTGCGGTAGAAGAAGGGCGATCGGTCTACAAAAACCTACTTAAATCCATCAGCTTCATTCTCCCAGTCAACGGCGGAGAATCAATGACAATTTTGCTCAGCACTCTACTCGGCCGAGAATTGCCGATTTTGTCGCTACAAATCCTCTGGCTGAATATGCTCAACTCGATCACCATGACTGTGCCCCTTGCTTTCGAGCCCAAGTCTCCCGGAGTGATGAAACAGCAGCCGCGCCCAGTCAACGAACCTTTCCTGACTGAAAATCGGATCAAACGCATCTTAGCTATTTCTCTGTACAATTGGACAATAATTTTCGGAATGTTTGAATGGGTGCGTCAAGCCGATTGGGGAACTTTGCCACTAGCCCGAACAATGGCGATTCAAGCTTTAGTAATGGGCAGAATTTTTTACCTACTGAGTCTCAGCCAATTGTTACCTTCTTTGATGGCTAAATTTAGCGGTTCTCAGGAAAAAGTTAGCGGAGCTCCCGCCCTCGGTGTCGGCATTGTCGTAGCTGTAATTTTGCAGATTATCTTTGCTAATTCTCCGTTTATCAATCGCATCTTCGAGACAGCTCCAATGAACCTAGATCAGTGGCTGATTTGCTTCGGCGTCGCCCTACCAATGATCGGTGTTGCGCTATCTGTCAACCGCTTCGATCCGCCAAACTAATAGGATTCAGCCTTCGCTAAAGGTTCGTAGTGAGGAATGCGAGTCCGCATCCATGACGCTTGACTCGCATTCCTCACTACAAACCAATGATGGTTTATTATCAAAAGTGCGATCGCGTAATATCAATTCCGTTAGCATCGCTATTATTCATCTCTCTCTTCACTCCCTCTGCATCCTCTGCGGTAAATTATTCCGATAAAAAAACAATTATTGTTATATACATACACCGAAGCCAAAGTCAAGCTCAGAATCAAGAATTAATACTCAAAATAAATTATAAATATCAACCAAATTAAAAAAATTCTGATATACTGCAAAGCAGTTGTAAAGATAATGAAGTTTCTGCTTCAGGAATCATTTTCTTGTCTCTACTCCATTAGGTATCTCTACATTCAGATCCATCAGGTCTGACAAAGTTAGCAACTAATATCATGTCCAGTCGATTCGTGCTGGTTGAAATCGTGCATCATTTTCAACAATCTGTAGGGGCAGATTAATCAATATCCCAAAGCGCGCAAACAGGTTAAACAAACCCGCCTCTAACCACAAAAAAGCCCCGAACTATATTAGTCTACAATTTAAAATTCAACAAATCAAGCATATATTTAAACCGATTAACATCAATTTAAACAATGGTTCAGCAATTGATTTGCGTCGCGGGTTGCTCCGCCAACAGTTACCGCAAAGAATTGGTTTAAAGCCCCAAGCCCGATCGAGAGAAATTAAAATCAGACTATTCATTCCTCCAATTCTCTTCCTTCCTTTGTCAAGTGCTATCAACCGTCAACCGTCAACCGTCAACCGTCAACCGTCAACCGTCAACTGATTAACTACCATGTCTAAACCCGTTATTTTGTGTGTTGATGATAAAACTGTAATTTTGGAAAGTTTGAAAGCCAAATTGAGAAAAGCACTAGGCAGTTCCTATGCTTATGAATTTGCCCAAGATGCTGAAGAAGCGCTAAATATTGATGAATTAAATAAACATCATATTAGCATTTTATTGGTTGTCTCTAATTGGCTAATGCCCGGAATGAAAGGCGACAAATTTCTAATTTCAGTTAATGAGAAAATTACTAAAATTGTCAAAATTTTATTGACAGGACAAGCAGATAAAAAAGCTATCGAGCGGGCTTATGCAGCAGCTAAGGTAGATAAATGTTTCTTTAAACCCTGGTCGCCCAATCAGTCGATCGATATCGTCAAGTATGGATTATAAAAACTATGACAAAAGTTGCAAAAAAACCTGTCATTGTTTGTGTAGATGATGAAATTACCATTTTGACGAGTTTGAAAGCGGAATTGAGAAAATCATTTGGAGAAGAGTATCGAGTCGAGATCGCTGAAGGGGGAGAGGATGCGTTAGAATTGCTTGGAGAATTACTTGAAGATGGAGATGAAATTCCCTTAATTATTTCCGATTACATTATGCCGGATATGAAGGGAGACGAACTTTTGCGCCGCGTTCACGAACTTTCCCCAAAAACGCTGAAAGTAATGCTGACGGGTCAAGCTACTATTGAAGCGGTTACTAATGCGGTCAAATACGCTAAACTCTATCGATACATCGGTAAACCTTGGCATAATGAAGATTTAAGACTAACGGTAGCAGAAGCAGTTCACAGTTACATTCAAGATAAGAAACTGGCAGAAAAAAATGCTAAACTTCTAGAAATGAATCAAGAGTTAGAAGCGCTGACTCGCCAGCAAGCTAAACTAATTGCGGAACTTCAAGAAAAAGAAAGTTATTTGCAAGCACTCAATGAATCTTTTTTACGGTTTGTTCCCCGTCAGTTCCTTCAGTTATTGGAAAAAACGAGTTTTCTTGATATTCAATTAGGCGAACATATTCAGCAAGAAATTTCGGTGTTGTTTTCTGATATTCGAGATTTTACAAGTCTATCAGAAATGATGACGCCGGATGATAATTTTAAGTTTATTAATGGTTATCTCTCTCGGATGGAACCAGCAATTATTGAAAATCATGGGTTTATTGATAAATATATTGGTGATGCAATTATGGCTTTATTTAGTGGAGATGCAGATGGGGCAGTTAGGGGTGGAATTTCGATGCTACAAAGACTAGCTGACTATAATACCACGCGCACGATACCGGAACGTCCGCCAATTAAAATTGGGATTGGTATTAATACTGGGACATTAATTCTAGGAACGGTGGGTGGTGCATCTCGGATGGATGGTACTGCGATCGGGGATGCGGTGAATTTAGCATCTCGTTTGGAGGGATTAACCAAACAGTACGGTGTGCCTTTGTTGATTAGCAATCGCACATTTATGGTATTGAAAAATCCGGGAAAATATCACATTCGTTTGATCGATCGCGTTCGAGTCAAGGGGAAGTCCGAACAGGTAGCTGTGTATGAGGTTTTCGATGCAGATTTACCCGAATTGCGAGAGGGGAAGTTAGCCATGAAAAGCACTTTTGAACAGGCGATCGTTTTCTATCATTCCTCGGATAAAGAGACTGCCTTTCAACTGTTTGATAAATGTTTGCAAGCTAATCCTGGGGATATGGTTGCGAGGATGTATCTGCAACGCTGTCAGTAATGTAGATTCAAGGGGCTGCGCCAAGAGGGCCTGCCTGGGTTCTTGGTGGCGACAAACCAGACTCGACCAATACTGCTGTTGGGTGGCTTTGTACAGGTTTTTACGATCGCACGATTTGAATTCCCGATCGCCATTTCAATCCCTAAGGGCGATCGACTGTTTTTGATGATAAATTTTCTGCATAACATTATTGTACCATAATTCTGTATCGCAGAATACTTTTTTCTGGTTTTGCCAAAAATTAGAGAATTATTAAGTAATATTAATGAGTGGTGGCAGCCTAATTTCCGGCTTATTGACAATGAGGTGGGAACCCCCTCAGAGGGTATTACGCTAAAACTCTTATAAGCAAAGGAATTTTATGCAAATATTGCGCGAATTAAAACCCGACCTGCAAAAAAAACGGCTACTTATTGAGAACAACTGCCTAAAACATTTACTTATAATTTAAATTTAATATTTGTTTTATAATCACAGCAAGAGTACGGTAAACTGAATAAACAAGCCAATTAAATGTAGAACTCGCTTTTGGCGAGTTAACACAACTTGGCCGATCGCAATATTGAGTTAATCAAAAGAGTCAAATCAGCAGGGATATCATAAAAACTTATTGTTACCATAAGTTTTTTCATCCTTACTGCCAACCTGCGCTTAAAACAGTTCTCTAAGCCTAATTTAGCGAACAGCAATAAAGTGCTTTGATAAACTTCAGTGATGTCGTTACAGAAGATTATGTATTGGAGCGAGGCTAGGCTATGACCAAATTTTCAGAAAATTTTTCTCGGCGCAAATTTATAGTTACAGCAGGTGCATCTGCCGTCAGTTCCATACTGCTCAAAGGCTGTTTGGGAAATCCCCCCGAACCCGGTGGAACTGCTGATGGTGGTGCTGGTGGGGCTGGAGGAGCCCCTGCTGCCACATCAGCAGTTGCTGTGGCCAACGAGAAAAGAGTAGAAGGCATCGAAAGCACGAAGATTACATTGGGATATATCCCGATCGTCGAATCAGCGCCTTTAATTATTGCCCAAGAAAAAGGCTTCTTTGCCAAATACGGCATGGTAGATGTCAAAGTCGCCAAACAAGCCAACTGGGGTTCGGCCCGAGACAACGTAGAAATCGGCTCAGCAGGCGGTGGTATAGATGGCGGGCAGTGGCAAATGCCGATGCCATACTTGATTAGCAAAGGCCTGATCACCAAGAATAAAGCCGGCATCCCGATGTACGTGCTGTTACAGCTAAACACTCAGGGAAATGGAATTGCGATCGCTGCCAAACACGAAGGTAAAGGCCTCGGACTCAAACTAGAAAAATCCGCCCAAGACTACATCCTCGGACTCAAGAAAGCAGGTACGCCCTTCAAAGCAGCCTACACTTTTCCCAAAGCCAACCAAGATTTATGGATTCGCTACTGGCTAGCAGCTAACGGCATCAATCCCGACGTAGATGTCGAGTTGCTAACAGTACCGGCGGCCCAAACCGTGGCCAACATGAAAACCGGCAGCATGGACGGTTTCAGTACAGGTGACCCCTGGCCCCTACGGATTGTCAAAGAAAAAATTGGCTTCTTGTCCGCTTTAACTGCCGAAATGTGGAAAGGACATCCAGAAGAATACCTCGCAATTCGCGGCGACTGGGTAGACAAACACCCCAAAGCTACCGAAGCGCTGTTAGCAGGAATAATTGAAGCGCAGCAGTGGTGCGACAAACCAGAAAATCGTGCGGAATTGGTGTCGATTGTTTCTGGCAAAAACTTCTTTGACGTAGCTCCTGGAGTGTTGCTTCCTCCTTATGAAGGCAAGTATATCATGGGCGACGGCAAGCCCGAAATCAACGACTTCAAAATGAGTACGCTGTACTGGAATGATGGAGTCGGCAACGTTTCCTATCCCTACAAGAGCCACGATTTGTGGTTCTTAACCGAAAGCGTCCGCTGGGGTTTCTTGCCAACAAAAACCTTGGCAGATTCTAAGACAATCATCGATAAAGTCAACCGAGGAGATTTGTGGAAAGCTGCGGCTAAATTAGCCGGAGTTGCTGAAGCTGACATTCCGGCAAAATCGACTCGTGGTGTTGAGAAGTTCTTCGACGGCAAAGAATTCAACCCGGACAAGCCCGAAGATTACATCAAGAGTCTGGCAATTAAAAAAGCGTGATGGGTTAAACAGTTGACAGTTGACAGTTGACAGTTGACAGTTGACAACACAGTTTTTAGAAGCGTGCGATTTAAACCTCGTTCTAAAAACAATCCGCTTCCGTGGGGATGCGAGACCATTGTTAGTTGGTAAAAGCTTCGCATAACTTAAGTCTCGAAAAAAAACAGCAGAAACACAGGAGATTAGCAAGATGGCTGTCAGCACAAATCGGAGAGGCGGAGTCGATGTCCAAGGAGTTCTTGGCGAGTTTTGGAAAAAGAATTCGTCAAATATATTGCCGCCAATTTTAGGACTTTTAGGGTTCCTGCTAATTTGGCAATTCCTGTCGGGTACAGGAATCATCAAGTTGCCACCCCCAACTAGCGTTTGGACTGACGAACGGACGCGGATTTTGTTGATGTATCCTTTCATGAACTCCAAAACCTACGGAGTCGGCTTATTTTGGCAGACTATGGCTAGTTTGGAACGGGTAGCAAAAGGCTACACTCTCGCGGCCGCTGTGGGCATTAGCGTGGGGGTTTTGGTAGGTACGAATCCCTTCCTGAACAAGGCTTTAGACCCGATTTTCCAGTTTTTGCGGATGGTAGCACCTTTGGCTTGGGTACCGATCGCCCTGGCTGCACTTCAACAAAACGAACCGGCTGCTTTGTTCGTGATTTTCATTACCTCTGTTTGGCCGATTTTAATCAACACGGCTGAAGGTGTTCGTCAAATTCCTGACGATTACAACAACGTGGCGAAAGTGCTGCAACTTACTCAGAAGGAATATTACATCAATATCTTGTTTCCGTCGGCGCTTCCTTATATCTTCACCGGATTGAGAATTGCGATCGGTTTGGCTTGGCTGGCGATTATTGCAGCGGAAATCGTGATGTCCGGGATTACAGGTATTGGCTTCTTTATTTGGAATGCTTACCAGCAAAACTACATCAGTGAAATTCTCTTGGCGGTGTTCTACATTGGGGCTGTTGGTTTGATGCTCGATCGCCTGATGGCATGGTTGCAGCAAAAAATTGCTCCCTCTCAAGGCAAATAAAAACAGTTGATAGTTGACAGTTGACAGTTGACAGTTGACGGTTGATAGTTGACAGTTGACAGTTGACAGTTGACAGTTGACAGTTGACAGTTGTTAGCTAAAAGCTAATATCAAGTCCGGTAAAATAACTGGGAACCCATATCCAAGAGGATCTGCCTCGGCTGGAAAATCGAGGCAGAGCCTCCTGATTATGTGTTACCAGGCTGTGCCTGATAACGAGTTAAAGGAGTAGCAGAACTTCAGTCCTCAGCTTTTTAAAAGAATAGAACTGAAGTCCTCACTACGAACCAATATTATTATTGCAGTTGGGCGATCGGCATAATATAAAAGCTAACGGTCAACAGTCAAAAATAATCGAAAAATCAAGGACAAACCTACAAAAAAGGCAAGAAAACCATGTCAGTTTTGATTGCGGTAGAACAAGTCGGAAAAACATTTAATTTAACAGACGGCGGTACATACGTAGCCCTCAAAGGGATCGACTTAGAAATTAAAAAAGGAGAATTTATCTCCTTAGTCGGACACTCGGGTTGTGGCAAATCCACTCTGCTAAATATGGTGGCAGGTTTGGATCTGCCCACAGAAGGATTGGTGACGATCGACGGACAAAGAATCACTCAGCCGGGCCCCGATCGCATGGTGGTGTTCCAAAACTATTCGCTGCTACCTTGGCGGACAGTCAGAGAAAACATCACCCTGGCCGTAGACTCAGTAATGAGCGGCTTAGCTAAAGCCGAGCGCCTCGACATCATCCAAAAACACATTGACATGGTGGGCTTGGGCCCCCACGCCGAGAAGCAACCGGCACTACTATCAGGCGGACAAAAACAGCGCGTGGCGATCGCCCGTGCCCTAGCCCTGCGTCCCAAACTGTTACTCTTAGACGAACCATTCGGCGCCCTAGACGCTTTGACTCGCGGCAACTTGCAAGAAAAGTTGATGGAAATCTGCCAAGAGTACGAAATTAGCGCCTTGATGGTAACGCACGACGTAGATGAAGCGGTGCTGCTGAGCGATCGCATCGTCATGCTCACCAACGGCCCAGAATCGAAAATTGGCGGCATCCTCGAAGTAGACATCCCCCGCCCCCGGGTACGTATGGAAGTAGTCTCGCACCCCAGCTACTACGCGCTGCGGAGCGAAATGATTTACTTCCTCAACCAGCAGAAACGGGTGAAAAAACTGCGCGCGCGGAAAGTACCGGCGATCGCCCGCCACGGCCTAGAAAAAGTCAACCTCGAACTCGGCTTTATCCCCCTCGCAGCCTGTGCTCCCCTCGCGATCGCCAAAGAAAAAGGCTTATTTGCCAAACACGGCCTCGATGAAGTCCACCTCGTGCGCGAAACAAGCTGGCGCGGCATCGTAGACGGCATCGCCGCCGGATACCTAGACGCAGCCCAAATGCCCTCTGGGATGGCAGCGTGGTTGAGCTTAGGAGGCCACCAAGAGAAGCCCATAGCAACCGTTACAGCCCTCACCATGAGCCGCAACGGCAACGGAATTACCCTGGCCCGTCGCTTCTACGACCAAGGAATCTACACTCTGGCAGATTTCAAAGAAATGCTGCACAGAACCCCCGCCCAAACTCACCGCATGGGCATCGTTCACCCTTCATCGATGCACAACCTGCTGCTGCGCTACTGGCTGGCTTCCGGCGGAATTGACCCAGATCATGATGTTTCACTGAAAAACATCCCTCCAGCCCAGATGATTGTGGACTTGCAAGGTGGGACGATTGACGGTTTCTGCGTCGGCGAACCTTGGAACTTGCGCGCGGCGATGGAAGGAGTCGGCTTTACCGTGGCTACGGATTTGGAACTGTGGCCTGGACACCCGGCAAAAATTCTGGGAGTTCGGGAAGACTGGGCGAATGCTTACCCCAACACTCACATTGCTCTAGTGAAAGCTTTGCTAGAAGCTTGTCACTATTGCAGCGATCCGGCCCACGCTCAAGAAGTTTCCGAAATTGTGGCGGGACGGGAGTACGTCGCTACTGACAAGAGTTACATCCAAATTGGCGATTCCAAATCTACTGCTTGCAATCTGGATACTCCGATGCGGGAATACGCTCACCACTTGTTCGCCGGCGACGGGGTGAACCGCCCAAGCCGTACCGAACAGTTGTGGCACATGGTACAGATGGCGCGTTGGGGCGATACAGTCTTCCCCCGCAACTGGGTAGAAATTCTGGAACGGGTGGTGCGAGTCGGCCCCTTCAGTACAGCAGCACGGGAGCTGGGAATGTCTGATATTACTTACACTCGGGGTTCTCTCCGTTTGTTTGATGGCTCGGTGTTTAATGCTGAAGATCCGATCGGCTATCTCAACAATCTAGCGATTAAACGCGATTACACGATGGCTGAAGTGATTCTGGATTCGGGCCGCAGAGCTGCTTAGGATCTGTTTTTGTCCAGCCGGTGGACTTCTTTCCACCGGCTCAATGTCTAATGGTGCTCTGTGAGTTTTGAGATATCAAAAGGTGAAAAAATTGCTTGGTTCTCGATCGCCCCTGTCAAAGACTTATCAACTCACAAGTCAGACAAGAGGAATCAGAAATCACAGCGATTGATTGCATTGTTGAGAGCGAAGCGGCACAATTATATAATTGATGCAAAAGTCTTGCAATTTAAACTCAATACTGAAAATATACAGGGAACTCGCAAATCTACAGTCTCGACTCGCAGCTCACCATTCAAAACTCCATTATTTGCTATCGCTAATCACCTACTAACGGCTTCTCAAACCCATGATTAATACTGCTGTCAACCAGACAAACACCAAAACCCAGAGCCAGCAACCAAACGATCGCCGCCAGCCTTTTTTGGTGATGGACAATGTTTATAAAGTATATCCAAACGGTTACAGAGCATTAGAAAACGTTAACTTGACCGTAGCTGAGGGAGAGTTTATTACTCTGATCGGACACTCCGGCTGCGGCAAATCAACACTGTTAAATATGGTGTCCGGTTTTAGCCATCCCAGCGAAGGCACCGTGTCGATTAACGGGCAGCGGATCGAAAAGCCAGGCCCCGATCGCATGGTAGTGTTTCAAGGTTACGCTTTACTGCCTTGGCGGACTGTGTTTGAAAACGTTTACATTGCCGTTAACGCTGTATTTCCCGAGAAGTCGAAAGCCGAGAAAAATGCGATCGTCAAAGATCATTTGGCAATGGTGGGACTGACAGAAGCTGCTGAGAAAAGACCTCCGCAAATTTCCGGGGGTATGAAACAACGGGTTTCCATCGCCCGCGCCTTAGCAATTCGTCCCAAGGTGCTGATTTTAGACGAACCCTTTGGTGCTCTCGACGCAATTACCAAGGAAGAATTGCAGGAAGAGTTGCTGAAAATCTGGAACGATCACCGCTGTACCGTGTTGATGATTACTCACGATATTGACGAAGCGCTGTTTTTGGCCGATCGACTCGTGATGATGACTAACGGCCCATCAGCAACGATTGGCGAGGTTTTGGAGATTCCTTTCCCACGTCCGCGCGATCGGGTACAAATGATGGAAGATCCCGAATATTACAACTTGCGGAACTACGCCCTAGACTTCCTCTTCCGCCGCTTCGCTCACGATCACGACGCTTAAACCCTTGGAGATTGGGGATTGCTGGCAAAATAAAGCTCCAGCATTTCCCCACTTGCAGGGAAACATCGCTGTGTGCGAAATTTTCCCGATCTGCTTGGGTAAACTGGAGCTTAATTGTTGAGGATAAGTTTTTCCGGAAGATTTGGATCTTTTTCTCAACTTTTACGTCAATCGGCTAAGAGACCCGATTGCCTAGCTGTCTGTAAGCTGGCATGAATTTAGCCCACCTTTGACTGAAGGCGGGCTTCTTTCTTATCTTATTAACAGTTTTTCCTAAATTGATGGTTTGTGCATTCCACCATTTTAAGTGGCACAGGGCCAATGTTGATTAGTGTTTTATGGATTAAGTTTTTGGCAAAGATATCAGTTTTCTGTAGGGAAACGGCACTGCCGTGTCCTGCGCGGGGATCTGCCACTGTTAAGAATTGGTCTAAGATTGATGATTCTAGCAAGACTTTTTTAAATTCGTATTAAATCAATTAATTTTCAACCAATTAAACAACTCGGCTGCGGATAACTGCCAATCGCCCAACACGCTAAGAACAGGTAAAATATCCGTATCTGATTTAACCTCAGGCAATTGATTCGGTTGAAAAACTATTACTGATTTATCGCTCGGATCGGCAAACCAACCCAATTTAGTACCGTGATTGATCGAAAAAATTATTTTTTTTATCACCTGATTTGGAGATTGGTCAGGTGACAAAATTTCAATTATCCAATCCGGTGGAATTTCAAAGCGGTTGGCAATTTCTCCATCTTCATCAACGGGAATGCGAGACCACTCAAAAACAGCAATATCGGGAACGATCGATCGCCCCCCAAACGTACAGCGCAATTCGGGAAATGCACAGGCTAACTTTTGAGGTTCCCCAACCTCAGAAATTGCCTCCAGCAATCGTTTTTGCAATCGGCTATGTTTTCCTTGCGGCATAGGTTTTTGATAAATTTGACCGTCGATGTACTCGCTTGCTGGTTTAGTTTCGGGCAACTGCAAAAACTCTGCAAGAGAAATCGTTGATTTTGCTGCAACTACCATATATCGTATTTCCTGAAATCATCCTAATGAACAAATAATCTAAGGTTCTTGTATTTCTGCTGCTTGCATTCAAGTTTGCACGGAAAACTCTTCTGAGTCAATGTCCCAATTTACCCAGCGAATTGCCTCTTTTGCTGATACTACATCAGGAGGCACTCGCAACGAATGAATGTGTCCGGTGCTCGGACAGGTCATTTTTAACAAAAAAACTGGTAACGGCTGCCCAGATTCGTCGAAATCGTCCTCAAAATCTATTTTTAACAGAGTGTATTCTTGCCAACTATCTAATTCTGTGGCTTGCAACTCTGAGCAAATTCTAGCGTAACCAATTCCCTGAATTAACGCTCGCCGAAGTTCGGCATTTTCTTCCTCTAAAATCCATCGTGCTTCCCACTGATTCGGGTGTATTTGTCCGTATTTTTCCGGCAAATTTACTCCGTGATACGAGTAGAGTTTGTAACCGTCGGTAAATTCGATCGCACTTTCTCCTTCTGCGTGCAGTCGATCTTCACTGTCGAGGGATAGTTTTGAGGGGCGATCGCACACGCAGCAGACATCCTCAAATGCAAAAATCCACCCGCATTCAACTAAAAGCTGCTTCAAGCATTCAAAAGCTTTTTGTGCATCGGGGTTGATAAAAATTTTAATTACAGACACACAAAAGTCAGCTATGTAGATGGTCTTCAACAGAGAATTCATAACAGAATTCCAAGTAAATATCGACGTTGAATAGTTCAAATAGTCCGAAATATCTCGTCGCAATTCTTGTTCGAGCTGCCCCTCCCATCTAATTCCTGAAATACTCACACGACTTTTCATGCAGTAAAAAAGCCGACAGGCTGATTTTATCTGTTGATAAAAACACACAAATAAATCAGTTTTATTAGTTAGAAATTCCAAACTTTTCAATTGTGCTATGGCGGAGTGAGGACTCGCACAAAAAATAATTTTTGGGCAAGTCTTGCCGAGAGTGGCGTAAGCAAATTCGATCGCTGCTGCGGCACGAGTGCGATCGACTCGCTCTGTAGAATTGACGGTAACTTTCCACAGAGATTGCAGGGGTGTTGAGTCTGGAAGCTGATTTTTTTCCAGCTTCAAATAATTTAATTTTGTCAGATATTGCAGTGGTATTAAGTCTGATATTTGATTGTTGTCCAGATTCAGATAAGTCAAATTGGTCAGAGATTGCAGGGGTGTTAAGTCTGATATTTGATTGTTGCCCAGCCCCAGATAAGTCAAATTCCTCAGAGATTGAAGGGGTGTTAAGTCTGATATTTGATTGTTGCTCAGGCCCAGATGAGTCAAATTCCTCAGAGATTGCAGGGGTGTTAAGTCTGATATTTGATTTGTGTTGAGACACAGCGTTGTCAAATTGGTTAAAAGATTGCAGGGGTGTTAAGTCTGATATTTGATTTGTGTTGAGACACAGCGTTGTCAAATTGGTTAAAGATTGCAGGGGTGTTAAGTCTGATATTTGATTGTTTTCCAGATTCAGATCGATCAAATCGGTCAGAAATAGCAGGGCTGTGAGGTCTGATATCCGATCGCTTACAAAACTCAGAGAAGTTCTATTTGACAGGATTCGCTCAGCTTTATAACAGTAAGAAGTTCCTGCTCTTTTTAACAGCACTTCAACTGTATGTTTCGCTTCTTTTGAAAGACTATTTTTGTGAAAGCACCATTCGCCAAAGCTAGTGCAAATAATTGGTTGGTTTGCTTGTGGTTCTGGCATAGTAAATTCCGATTCTATTTTGGTAAAATTTCAGTCGGCCTGTCCGTCAGTTCCGCAGTCCGGCAGGGGTTTAAACCCCTGCCTCATAGCTTAAGTCGGTTAAAACCGACTGGAATTAATCGATTGTTGGTAGTTGATGTGATTGATTGTTGAGTGGGATGATTTATTTGAAGGAACGAGGCATAGCCTTTGGATATGCGTTCCCAGGCAGAAGAGCCGGGGAACGAGGGATATCTAAAAATGCAGGATTTAATTACCAGCCAAAATCTCTTCTAGAGCCAACTTCAGCATCGGATACTGATATTGAAAACCGCTAGCCAAAGTTTGTTTCGGCAAAACTTTCTGCCCTTCCAAAACAACTTTAGCGCCGTCTCCCAACAGCATTTCTAAAGCAAAACCTGGCACCGGCAACCAAGAAGGCCGACTTAAAACTTCCCCTAAAGTTTGGCACAATTCATTCATCCGCACTGGATTCGGTGCTGTCGCATTCAAAACGCCTTGAACTTGCGAATTTTGCAAAGAATACAAAATTAAATCAACCACATCCTCGCGGTGAATCCAAGAAAACCACTGTTTTCCTGTGCCAATTGGGCCGCCTGCAAATAGTTTAAAAGGTGGCAGCATTTTTGCTAGCGCGCCTCCCATTCCCAAAACTATTCCCAGCCGCAAAATTGCTAGCCTTGTGCCTGCATTTTTGGCAGGTTGGGCCGCAGCTTCCCAGTCTTTGCAAACTGCTGCTAAAAAATCGTTTCCCGCAGGGCTGCTTTCGTCAAACTCAGCGGTTTCGCTGGTTCCGTAATAGCCGATCGCCGATGCGCTCACAAACACCGATGGTTTAGGATTAGCATTGACGATCGCCTCTACCAATTTTGCCGTCGTCAATCTGCGACTGTCGAGAATCGCTTGCTGGCGCGCCTCCGTCCACCTTTCCTCCGCAATCGGCACCCCAGCTAAATTAACCACAGCGTCGCAGCCCGCGATCGAATTTTGCCAATCACCAGACTCCGCCGGAGTGTAGGCGACAACTTCCAAATTTGGATAAGCCGAAGCCGGGAAAACTCGCCCAGCTTTCGCCGCATCTCTACTCAAAACCACCACTTGATGTCCGGCTGCTTGCAGCTTCTCCACCAGCCGGCTACCTACAAATCCCGTTGCTCCCGCGATCGCTACTTTCATATTTCTTCCCGCACTTCATCTCAACAGCAGTTTACACGATCGCCCAAACCCGTTTTAAATTGTATAAAAATAAATAGCAAGCTCGATCGGCTCCCCACAAGCCCAGTGGATTTTCATTAAACTGATAAAGGACGCTAGGATCGAAAACAATGCCTGCAAAAAAACCAAAGCTTCTAATTGCTGCCGCCATCATTGCAGCAGGTAGCGCCGCGGTGTACCTTTACTTCCACGGTTTGAGCCAACAAGTCTCCAACCCCCAAGACAGCGCCAAAGTTGTACCCGACGAAGCAATGATGGCCGCCTTCATCTCCCCCAATCCCCAAGCACTGTCACAGTTGCAGCAATTCGGCACCCCGGGCGCTCAAAAGTTGGTCGGTGCGGGTTTGAAGGCCTTTCAAGAACAAAGCTTGGCAGGCACTCAAATCGACTTTGAGAGAGACTTAAAGCCCTGGCTGGGGGGCGTGATGGTGGCTTTGTTACCCCCAGATGCTACCGCTAAAACAGAGCCTCCTAAACTGCTCGTTGTAGTCAGTGTCAAAAATAAAATTAGTGCTTGGAATTTTGCTAATAAATTAAAATCTCAGGAAGGTGCCACAACTCAAGAAACTGAGTATAAAGGAGTTAAAATTTCTGAGATTGCAGAGCCAACGGGCAAGCGCTACAGTGTGGCTTTGTTGGACGATCAATTAGTGATGGCTCCTTTGAGAAAGCCTGTGGAAATGGCGATCGATACTTTTAAAGGACAGCCCTCCCTCGCTACCCAGAAGAGTACAACTAAGTTTTTTGCAGAGAGTGCTGGCGTACCGAATCCGATCGCAACTATTTACATTGCTGATTATCCTGCTGCAATCGAGCAATTAAAAACTAATTTGCCCGATGATTTTCAATTGCCTTCGACAGTGCTTTCACAGTTTAAACAAGTCAAGTCTTTGGTAGCGGGAATAGGGGCCGACAGTTCGGGATTGAGGGTGAAAACTATCGCTCGGTTAGATCCTAAATTCGGACAGCAAAAGCCGCCAGTCGGATCGAAATTGTTGCCCAAATTTCCCGGCGAAACCATTGCTTTAGTAGGGGGTAAGGGACTCGATCGCATTTGGTTGCAGGCGACGGCAGAGGCAAAAGATAGCCCGGAAGTTGACAGGGGCATTCAGCAGGTGAGAAGTAGTTTTAAACGCTTGGATTTGGATGCCGATCGTGATGTTTTTGGCTGGATGAATGGGGAATTTGCGATCGGGGCGATCGGTTCGGAGCAAGGTATTTTGTCTCAGTTGGGGATGGGGGCGGCGATGATTTTTGAAACGAGCGATCGCCCCGCAGCCGAAGCAACCCTCAAAAAACTCGATGCGATCGCCAAAAGCAATCCTACAGTCAGCGTCGCCCCCAGACAAGTCCAGGGAAAAGAGGTTACAGAGTGGCAAATACCGCAACAAGGAACCTTATTCGGGCACGGTTGGCTGAATGAAAATTCTGTATTTGTTGCCTTCGGCGGCCCTTTAGTTGATGTCATCACCACAGCGCCACCGCAACCATTAAGCAGCAGTCCGAGTTTTCAGGCGATCGCCACTGCTGTACCGCAGGCGAACCAAGGTTACTTTTATATAGATATGGAAAAAACCATGTCATGGGCGAACCGTTATTTGCTCGCTGTACAGCCCAATTTAGTTTCGCCGCCCGTTGCTGAAGTGCTCAATTCTCTCCGAGGAGTCAGCGTAGCCACAACTTCGACAGAACCGACAACTGCTCAGCTCGATCTGCTTTTTGCCTTCAAATCTAGCAATTAGGCGATCGGGAATTGGTCAACAGTTGACAGTTGACAGTTGACAGTTGACAGTTTGAGATCGACCTCTACCTAGAAGGAACAGGATTGAAACAGTGAATAATTTTGTTTTATTTCCTCCTCGAACGAGGAGGCTTTAAACCCATTATTCTTGGTAATCGGTAATTTGTAATTTTTCTATCAAATCTAGCAATTAGGCGATGGGGAATTGGGAATTGGTAATTGGTAATCGGGAATTGGGAATTGGTAATTGGTAATTGGTAATTGGTAATTGGTAATTGGTAATTGGTAATTGGTAATCGGTAATCGGTAATCGGTAATCGGTTATTGGGAATTCTATCCGTTACATCCGCTACACAACCCGTTGCCGAACTTCCTTACATTGGTTAGATCTCAATACGGTTTACTTAACGTTTTTTGTCATTGCGAGCGTCTTCGCGAAGCAATCGCAGGGTCTGTTTGTCAAATCGTTTTTCCTGGTGTACTGTCTTAAGTGAACTGTATTGGGTTAGATCTAGTACACTTCTGACTGATGACTGATGACTGCCCGACGGCAGGACTAATGACAACTGACAACTGACAACTGACAACTGACAACTGACAAAAAAAAAGTTGCTGCCTCTCCAGGGAGGGCAGCTACTCAAATAAAGCATTTTAATGTCTCTCAAAACTTCTGGATTAACCTTCAGACATTCCCGACTTATTCGGCAATTGCAAGTCATCAGGATCTACATAATGACAAACTGCTTTGTCCATGCAAATCAAGGCCCAGCCGGATTTATCGATGCTCATCAATTTGTAAGAAGCAGGCTGAATAAAGAAACCTTTGTGGTTGCGGGTTGCTGGTTTGATGTTAACGTGGCTGTCAGTGCTCATGTTCTTACAACTCCTAGTATTTATGGTAGTCAAGTCTGAAAACCGCTGTGCCGGTTTGTCGATCGTCTAAGTTTTCAAATACTAGCACTGACTTCCTGAGTTTTCCATAAAGTTATTTATTGATTTATTACGAGATCGTAATAAACCACAAACCCGATTTCCTTGATCCCCGCCCCCAAATCGACATTGTTTGCGGGCTTACGCTTCCAGAAGCCACTGTTTCACGCGGGCGAGACTCTTCCAGTCCGGTTTGCGGCTTAATCCTTCTTCAAAATTTTTTGTAACTTCCTCTAACAACTCTTCGGAAGCCATCAGGAGTTGCTGAGCAACTTCTACGTGGGGGCGCACCCCTTTTTCTTTGAGATCCAGAATCGCGACTGCTAGGTTGATGCGAGCTTGGGCGTCGTGAGGGTTCAATTTAACCGCTGTTTTCGCTGCTTTTTGAGCCGATCCGGGTTTATTTTCCAAAAGGTAGAGCCACGCGAGGCTAGCCCAGGCATTGCCATTTTTGGGAGATTTCTCGCACAATTCTTTGAACACGGGGATCAGATTAGCAGGGGCTTCGCCAGCTTGGTAGCGATCGAAACCGTCTTTAAACATTTCTTCAGGGGTCATTCGATTTTGGATTTTGGATTTTAGATTTTAGATTGCTCAAAAGCATGGGGTGCGGGACAAAGGAAGCGCATCCGAGGCTGATTGTCGATCCCGATTGTCAGCAATTAGCTGGAGACCAATTACCAATGCCCATACCCATGCCCCAAGCAATTTTCCCATTTAAGCAGAAAAAGAACTGCCGCAGCCACAAGTTTGAGTAGCGTTGGGGTTGGTGAACTTAAAGCCACCGCCGATCATCGAATCGCTGAAGTCGAGCACCAAACCGTAGAGATAAAGAATGCTCTTGCGATCGCACACTACCTGAAAACCCTCGTAGTCGAACACTTCATCGTCAGATTTCACAGTGCTGGGGTCTGCGAAATCCATCACGTAAGACATACCAGAACAGCCGCCCTGCCGCACCCCTACGCGCAAGCAGAGGTCTTTACCTTGTTTTTCTCGAAGAGCTAAAACTTGACGAACAGCAGAGTCCGTCATTTGAATGCCCCGCTGTTGGGAAATCGCTTGAGTCATAATCTGTCGAACTCCTGAGACTGTCGAATGTTAAGAGTTTAATCTTATACCTCCATTGTACAGGGAAGGAAGAAGGAAGAAGGAAGAGGGAAGAAGGAAGAGGGAAGAAGTCATTAGTCATCAGTCATTAATTAGTGCGAGCGTCCCCGAAGAGCGAACGTTATCAGTATCAGTCATCAGTCAGTCACCTACTTTCCTGCCAACTGCCAACTGCCAACTGCCAACTGCCAACTGCCAACTACCAACTGCCAACTGCCAACTGCCAAAAGCTTTCGGAGTCAACTGTCAACTGTCAACTGTCAACTGTCAACTGAACGTTGAAGGCAGAATTTTTAGCCGGAAATTTTTAATTACGGTGAGACCTCATTTCCAAGCTTGATGTCCTCTCCCCCTATAGGGTTTATGATTGAGAAGCAGCGGTTGACCCTTTGTGGCACCGCAACAATGCTTCACCCAACGGGCTTACTCTATGGCAGCGCTGAATCGCTCTACTCTTCGTCGGCTACAAAACTTACCTCAAATTCCCAGCGTGTGGGAGGGCGACCGCCGACCGTTATCAAATGCTGACTCGCACATGATGCTAGAGGACGACGACGATCCAGAAGCTGGTGGCGAGTGTATTCTCTGGGTGGACGGCTCTGAAGGCATCGTCAGAGCAATGGACATGGTAGGCCCAGATGCGGGCCCAGAGGCGATCGTCCGCGCTCTCCTGCGGGCAATGGAACATCCCCAAAGTCCGGCCCCGGCAGTCCGCCCCCAAAAAATCGTAGTCAAAAATCGAGAAATTCAATTTTACCTGCGGGGAATACTTCAAGATTTAGGTATTTCCATTGACTACGTACCGGAATTGCCCTTAATTGATGAAATCTTTCGGGGCATGGAAGAGGTCGCTGTGAATCGGCCTCCCGAATTACCGCCTGAGTACGCCGAAGTGCTAATGGAAAAAGCCGCTCAAATTTGGCACGATGCTCCGTGGCGGACTTTGAGCGAACATCAAATTATATCTATTGAAATCAATCAGTGGGATGTCGCCAGCCTCTACGTATCCGTATTGGGCCAAGGGAGAATGGATTACGGAGTTTTGCTGTACCGATCTCTAGAATCCTTGAAGCGGTTTCGAGAGCGAGTTGTCAACGATGACTCTTTTGAAGATTTAGAACAGGCTTTTTTAGGGCAAGACTGTTTGTTTCTCACCTTTGAAAGCGCCGGCGAGCTTGATGAGGATGACGATGACGAAATTGATTTAGCCGATTTGCCTCCATCGGAAATTGAACCGAATTTTGGCAACCTGCATCCTTTAGAAGGATTGCGATCGATTCTTTACGAAGAAGAAGCCCTGACGATGTTAGTTGCTCTCGAAGCATTCCACCGCTTTTTCCACAACGGCCGCCGGAAATTGGCAGCAGACACATTTCCCGCTCTCAACAGTCGCTACCGCATCCCTGTTCCGCAGTCTGATGGAGAAATTCAACAGGTATCGGTTAAAGTTTCGACGATGCCTGAGGTGTCAGACGAATTATTACAGATGCTGGGCGATGACGATGACGATGAGGATGATGAATTTGAAATGCCACGGCTGCGGGACGATTTGGTGCCGCAAAATTCATTCTTGAGTCTGGGTGTCGTACCTTGGGAAACGGTAGATTTTCTACGCGGAAGTGTCCAGTTTCACGAAGGTGCAGAAGTCGATATTAATACCGCCGGGGATGGTTTGCCTGTAGTGATGATTCAAACTTCCAATCCCAAGGCTAAAACTATGATTCAAGATTTGAAAGAAGCTGGAGGGGTGAAGGCAATTTGTTTTAATCCGGGCGAAGATCCTTTTCAAGACGAGCAATACGACTTGGGTATTTTGCAAACAAAAAATGGGGAATTGTATTTGTTTGGCGAGTTTAATGAAAACGACCCGGTGCATCAGGAAGCTCGCAAAAAGTGGGAGCGCCGCTGTAAATCAACTAACGGTTGGTGCGGTTTGGTGATTGCTAAAGGGTTGATGGGTGCTTCTCGCGGTCAGCCTCAGTTTAAGGATATGGTCGCTTTGTTTGAGGTGCGCTGGGTTTCTCCTAAAGACTTAGGAATTGGGCCACTTCAGTTGATGCCGATGTTTTAAAGTCAGTTGTTAGTTGTTAGTTATTTGTTATTTGTTATTTGTTATTTGTTACTCGTGTGATGCTGCTAATAACCAATAACTAACAACCAATGATATTAGTCGCCAGTCAACAGTTAGCAGTCATTTTTTTATTTGAATTGGCAAGGAGAACGAACGTGTCAAATTCTACTCAAAAGCGAGAAGTGTTGGTCGCCCTTGATGCCGAGTTTGCTGATAAAATAGACCAGCTTACCGATAATTGGACGGAGGCGATCGAACAAGCTCTCCGTCTCTGGTACGCCAAGCAAATAGAAGATAAATTGCGGAAATTTTATCTCAACCGCAGTCAAGAAGATATTCAGGATGAAAAAGAGTGGTTTGATTTTGTAGAAGAACAGATAGAGGAAGCATGGAACGCCGATGGACTCTAATTCAATAACTACAACTTATCCCAGACAAGGGGAGATTTATCTTTCAAGGGCTTTGCGTCAGTTAGGAGATACCAAAAAAAGACCTGTAGTTGTGGTTTCTCCTGACATCCGCAACGAGTTTAGCGATTCTGTGATTGTTGTTCCTTTCACAAGTAACCTTACAGGCGTAGATAATCCTAATCGCATCTTAATTCCGGCTGGTGAGGGAGGATTACAAGCTGATTCTTTAGCTGTCTGCGAAAATGTGTCTGCTTTGCGCCAGACTTATCTGGAACAAAGCCCTTACGGTGCAATTAGTGCGGATTTTTTGGCAAGAATTCAGAGAGGGGTGCAAGTGCCGATCGGCATTTACGCACTTTAGAATGTTTCGGAAACTCTAAAACTTGTTACAATTTGTAAAAATACTGGATAAGGATAGGTAAAATGCGGGTTGCGATCGCAGGTGCGGGACTGGCTGGAATGACCACAGCAGTCGATTTAGTGGATGCCGGCCACGAAGTAGAAATTTTTGAGTCCCGCCCTTTTGTCGGCGGCAAAGTCAGCAGTTGGGTAGATCCCGACGGGAATCACGTTGAAATGGGTTTGCACGTATTCTTCGGCTGCTATTATAACTTATTTGCCCTAATGAAAAAGGTGGGAGCTTTTGACGATTTGCTCCTCAAAGATCACGTCCACACTTTTATCAATCGAGGCGGCGAAACTGGTTCTTTGGATTTTCGCTTTCCCGTGGGTGCTCCTTTGCACGGTTTGAAGGCATTTTTCACTACATCCCAGCTAACGGTACAAGACAAAATTCAAAATGCGATCGCCCTGGGAACTAGCCCCATCGTCCGTGGTTTGATCGACTTTGAGGGAGCAATGAAAACTATCCGCAATTTGGATAAAATTAGCTTTGCTGACTGGTTTCGCAGTCAAGGGGGCAACCAAAACTCCCTCAAAAGAATGTGGAACCCGATCGCCTACGCACTAGGTTTTATCGACACCGAAAATATTTCTGCCCGGTGTATGTTGACAATCTTCCAATTCTTTGCCTCCAAAACCGAAGCCTCTGTCATGCGGATGCTGTCCGGTTCTCCCAACGAATATTTGCACAAACCAATTGTCGAATATTTGGAAAGTAAAGGAACCAAAATTTACACGCGGCGCCGAGTCCGAGAAATTCAGTTTGAAGAAGGCACAGAAACGCGCGTAACAGGTTTGCTAGTAGCTAACGGCGAAACTGAAGAACATATTACCGCAGATGCCTACGTTTTCGCCTGCGACGTGCCTGGAATTCAAAAAATATTGCCTCCAGCTTGGCGCAAATGGTCGGAATTTGACAACATTTATAAGTTAGATGCGGTACCTGTTGCGACAGTACAATTGCGGTTCGACGGTTGGGTAACGGAACTGGAAGATGAAGCCAAGCGCAAACAGTTGAGCCACGCTGTAGGCATCGATAATTTGCTATATTCAGCAGATGCAGATTTTTCTTGTTTTGCCGATTTGGCGCTGACAAGTCCTAAGGATTATTATAAAGAAGGACAAGGTTCTCTGTTGCAGTTGGTGCTGACACCGGGCGATCCGTTTATCAAACAAAGCAATGAGGCGATCGCCCAACACGTACTCAAGCAAGTTCAGGATTTATTCCCCTCAGCACGGGAATTAAATATGACTTGGTACAGTGTGGTTAAGCTCGCTCAATCTTTGTATCGGGAAGCGCCGGGAATGGATGTTTACCGCCCCGCTCAAAAAACTCCTGTTGCTAATTTCTTTTTAGCAGGAAGTTACACTCAGCAAGACTACATTGATAGCATGGAAGGTGCGACTCTTTCCGGTCATCAAGCGGCTAAGGCTATTCTGGAAACTTACAGTTAGTTGGCAGTTGATAGTTGGCAGTTGGCAGTTGGCATTAGTCGCTCCAGTGAAAAATGCTAAAAGCTAAAAGCTAATGATTTTCTCTCGTTTCCAGGCTCTGGCTGGGAATGCCTTGGAGGAGGCTCTGCCTCTGATATTCGCTTTTGAAAACCGAGGCGGAGCCTCTGGATATGCGTTACCAGGCCGAGCCTGGAAACGAGAAGAAACAATTCTTCAATCTAAAATCTAAAATCTAAAATCTAAAATCGAATGACTGATTGGTTAGAGCATAGTGTACAAGTAGAAGTGGCAATTCCTATCGAATTAGCGTGGGAACTTTGGTCTGACTTAGAGCAAATGCCGCGCTGGATGAAGTGGATAGAATCAGTTCGAGTTCTCGAAGAAGATCCAGAATTATCGCGCTGGAAACTTGCAACCGGGGGGTTACAATTTAGCTGGCTTTCTCGGATTCTCAAATTAGTGCCAAATCAGATAATTCAGTGGGAATCTGTAGACGGTTTGCCAAATCGCGGTGCGGTGCGGTTTTACGATCGCAAAAACAGCAGCATTGTCAAACTAACGGTGGCTTATGGAGTTCCCGGCTGGTTGGCAACATTGATGGACAATTCATTTGTAGGGCGAGTTGTTGAATCGACTATTCAGGCTGACTTGGAAAGGTTTAAAGAGTATGCTCTGAATGTTAAAGCTAGATCTTAAATGCTGCGGACTGAAGTCCTCACTACAAACTGGTTTGATCGTTCGGACTTCAGTCCTTTAATTTTAAATTGTAACGCGAGAGATAAGACTCGGCGGTTGAAACCGCGACTACACAAACGATGTCCGCCTCCGCGGACTAAGAAATAAAGGGGATATTTAAGTCGGATTTGGTATTGCCTCAGTATCATAGAAATATGCTGCTGATTGCTTCCCGGTTCAGTTATGAGTTATTGCCTAAACCCCGCCTGTCAAAACCCGCAAAATGCCGATCGAACTCAATTCTGCCTGAATTGCGGCACCAAACTGTTGCTCAGAGAGCGTTACCGCGCCATCAAACCCCTCGGTAGAGGCGGTTTTGGCCGTACTTTTTTAGCAGTAGACGAAGACAAACCCTCAAAACCGCGCTGTGCAATTAAACAGTTTTTCCCCCTATCCCAAGGAACCAGCAGCGCCGAAAAAGCAGCAGAATTATTCAACCGAGAAGCGGTGCGGCTGGACGAATTGGGGAAACACCCGCAAATTCCCGAATTGCTGGCGCACTTTCAGCAGGAACGATATCAGTATTTAGTGCAGGAATTTATAGAAGGTCAAAATTTACAGCAAGAATTGGCGGGGGCTGGGGCTTTTAGCGAAAATCAGATTCTCGGTATGCTGAATGATTTATTGCCAGTATTGCAGTTCGTGCACGATCGCAATGTAATTCACCGAGACATTAAACCACCAAATATTATCCGCCGCCGCATTGCTCAAACTCCGATTATTTATACTTACCCAACACTAACCGGGGAATTAGTTTTAGTTGACTTTGGTGCTGCAAAACTTGTGGAGGGTTTGAGAGAAACAGGTACAGTGATTGGTTCGCCTGAATTCGTGGCGCCGGAACAAATTCGAGGTCAAGCGGTTTATGCTAGCGATTTGTATAGTTTGGGCGTAACTTGCATTTATTTACTGACTCAAATATCTCCGTTTGATTTGTTCGATATCAATCAAGATGTTTGGGTTTGGCGAGATTTTTTGAAGGTTCAAATCGATCCGAAATTAAGCCGCATCATCGACAGAATGATCGAACCGAGTCTCAGTCGCCGCTACAAATCTGTAGCTGAAGTTCTCCAAGATTTGCAGCCGAAGCAGTCGGGGGCGGGCACGCACCATCCACCGCCCCTACCAGCGCCTGCAATTCCCGCGCCGCAGAGGATGCCTGCGGTGCAGAATGCCGTGCCACCAACGGTTGCAGGCACTATTATACCTGTGCCACCGATGCAGCGGGTTGTGCCAGCACGCGCGCCTACTTGGAGGTGCGTTCATACTCTGGTAGGGCATTCCCATGCTGTTACGTCGATCGCATTTAGTCCCGATGGTGCGACTTTAGCTAGCGGGAGTGAGGATAAGACGATCGAGATGTGGAAGTTGGACGCGGGTAAGCGGTGGTACACTCTCACTGGTCATTCTGACTGGGTGACTTCTGTGGCGTTTAGTCCTGATGGCGCGACTTTGGCTAGCGGCGGCCGGGATAAAACGATTCAAATTTGGGATTTGAATAAGGGTAAGTGGTGGTATGCTTTGCGCGGTCACGAGGATCGAGTTTATGCTGTGGCTTTTAGTCCCGACGGTCAGGTTTTGGCGACGGGGAGTCGGGACAAGACTGTGCAGTTGTGGAATTTGAATAAGGGTAGGCCGATGTCGGCTTTGAATGGTCACGTCGGTGGGGTGGAGGCGGTGGCTTTTAGTCCTGGTGGGGAGTTTTTGGCGACGGGGAGTCGGGATAAGAGTTTGCAGTTGTGGGATTGGCGCAATGGTCGATCGATTTGTACTTTAGCAGAGCACGGGGATTGGGTGCGGGCGATCGCCTTTGCTGCGAACTTCCCCAGCCAGGGCGGGCACGGGGGCACCGCCCCTACAAGGGGGGGAGTAGGAGAAGGATCGATTTTGGTTAGTGGGAGTCGGGATGGTACAGCGAAGCTGTGGCGGGTGGACGCACAGGGGCGAGGTACGCTGCTGCGGAGTATGAGGGACAATTCTGGGGATGTTTTGTGTGTGGCGTTAAGCCGGGATGGTGGGTTTTTGGCGACGGGGAGTCGGGATGGTTCGATTTATTTGTGGGATACGGCTACGGGGGGTTTGCTGGAACTTCTGACGGGACACGGGGGGGAGGTTTTGTCGGTGGCCTTTAGTGCTGATGCGGGGTGTTTGGCTAGCGGTTCGGGCGATCGAACTGTGAAGATTTGGCGGGTTGGGAATTAGGGGTGGTGGCTGTGGGTGGCTTGAAAAATTTTATATTTATGCTTGACAATCCATCTAATGTTCTGCTACATTGGTAATTCGTGAGGACGCATAGCTCAGTTGGTTAGAGCACTACGTTGACATCGTAGGGGTCACTGGTTCGAGTCCAGTTGTGTCCATAGTTTTTTAAGCCTTATGGCTACGACATTTAGGACTCTGACTTAATGTATAGTAACAAAATATTTATCACTGATAACATACTTAATCGCGCTGGCAGCGATCGACTCTTGTTGGTCTGTGGGTTTGAGCTTTGAAATACTGGCAGCGCTCAAACGCCTTTATGAGAAAGAACTGGAGTTTACTCACCCTGCTTCAGAGATAAGGAAATGGATTTAGAAACATTACTCGATCGCATAAACCTTGGAGAAGACCAAGACATTGAATTTAAGTCTGCTGACGGTGGTTTTCCCAAAAGTAGTTGGGAAACAGTATCAGCATTTGCCAATACAGATGGTGGTTATATTGTTCTAGGTGTCACGGAAAATCGAAATGGGTTCGAGATTTCAGGTGTCCGTAACCCCAGTGTACTATTAAAAGAATTTTGGAACAATCATAACAATCTGCAAAAACTCAGCACTCCTATCTGTTTTAACTCCGATCTAGAACAACTAGAGATTGAAACTAATAAGTTAGTCATTATTAAAGTGCCAAGAGCGACTCGGACACAGCGACCAGTTTATATTAACAATAATCCCTTAACAGGCACATATAAACGCAATTATGAAGGGGATTATCGTTGCACTGATGCTGAAATCCGTCAAATGTTGCGCGATGCCAGTGATGCACCTCAAGATATCCAAATTTTAGAAGGTTTCGACCTTAGTGATATCGATACAGAAACATTAAAATCCTTTCGTCAACGGTTTAGCTCTAGAGAACCAGATCATCCTTGGCTGGCATTACATGATTCGGATTTGTTGCGTCAGTTAGGGGGATGGAGTCGCGATCGCAGCACGGGTCAAGAAGGGTTAACTATTGCTGGTTTGCTCATGTTTGGTCGCGAACGTAGTATTTTAGATGCACTGTCTCACTACCAACTTGATTATCAGGAGCAACTTTCTGACGATCCAGAAACACGATGGACTTACAGACTAACACTTGACGGCAAGTGGGAACCTAACTTGTTTAATTTTTACTATCGTGTTTATACTCGTGTAGTTAATGATTTAGAAGTTCCTTTCCAACTCGACAAAGATGCCATACGTCGTGGCGAAACTCATGTCCATGAAGCATTGCGAGAGGCTTTGGTCAATACTCTTATTCATGCCGATTATCAATCTACTCGCCCTTTAAAAATTACCAAGTATAAAAATGGTTTTTCGTTTTCCAATCCGGGTCGTCTGAGAATTTCTATTCAGCAGCTTTACGAAGGCGGCGTTAGCGATCCTCGCAATCCTAATTTGCAAAAAATGTTTCAAATGCTTGGCTTAGGAGAAAAAGCAGGATCGGGCTTTAGAAAGATGATCCGCGCATGGATAGAGCAGCAATGGTTTCCTTTGGTATCAGAGAAATTAGAGTTAGAGATGACTTTGGTTGCTTTACCAATGGTGAGCATGATTCCCGAAAATGTCGAAACAGAGTTAAGGGAAATTGTGGGAGATGACTATTGCGAATTGACCGAATTAGAGCGGATTATTTTGATACTGGCACATCAATCAGGAGAAATTAGCAATGCTGACATTCAGTGTTATAGTCGAGAACATCCCAGAGATATAGGGGAATGTCTCAAGCAATTCGTAAATAATGGTTGGTTAGAGCGCTCTGGTCGTGGTCGCGGAACTCAGTACGCTCTACCAAATAAAAGTCAACCTGATTTACTTTCCTTGATTCCAAGCTCCGTGCATAATGAGCCAAGCTCCGTGCATAACGAGTCAAGCTCCGTGCATAATTACTCAAGCTCCGTGCATAATGAGTCAAGCTCCGTGCATAATGATGAAAATTTCTTTTTACTAGAAATAGCTGCTCCGGTTCGAGAAAAGCAACGGGCAAGTCCAGAGTTGATGAGAAACACGATTCTGAAACTTTGCTCGGAAAGATATTTAACTGTCAAAAGATTAGCTGAACTATTGAATCGCAGTTCTGAAACAATTAGGACTCATTTTATTAATCCAATGTTGTCAGAAAAATTACTAGAACTCAAATATCCTGATGAACCAACTCATCCTCAGCAAGCATACAGAACTTTATTGTCTCAAGGAATCAGCAATATTTCTGATACTCCGCCATCTTTTTAAACCTCACAAAACCTCCTTGACACCAGCCATCCGCCCACAACGCGGGAATCTTAAACTTCGCCCCACAGTTGGGACATTCCGATCGGTACGCCTCTAATCGCCGATTTAGCGGACAAGAGTGGAAAACCCATACATATAACCATCATTGCGGTGAACAGTTTTGCAGTATTTGTGACGCACAGGGCTAATTTTTCCCCAAG